>CAMZLN010000045.1 GCA_947311465.1 uncultured Saprospiraceae bacterium | reverse complement strand
TGAATATCAAATAAATCTAGCCCTTTATGAAAAGTTCCAATCCAAATTTTCCCTTTATCAAGGATGATTTTTTTGACATTATTACCACAAATTGAATTATTATTGGGATGATTTTTAAAGGCTATGAATTGACCATTTTTGTCCATAAAATTAAGACCACCACCTTCTGTTCCTACCCATAAATGGCCATTTTCATCTTCTGCAAAAGAACTTACTACATCATTGCTTAAGCTATTATCATTGTCTGAATGTCTGAAATTTCGAAAACGATTGTAGTTTTTCGCCCAATGATTTACACCGCCATAATATGTTCCAACCCATAAACTATTTTGCTTATCAATGAAAACGGAATGTACAGAATTATGGCTCAATCCAATTTTCTTATCGGATTTTGAATAATTTATAAATTTGGAAGTTCCCTTTTGTAAATAGCTTAGTCCGTTGAAAGTTGCAATCCAAAGATTCTCATTTTTGTCAAAGCATAACGCTCTTATTTCATTGTGTGTGATTGATTTTGGGTTTAATGCTTCATTTTGATAAGTCACCAACAAATTTTCCTTTCGATTCCAATAAAATAAACCATGTTTTTCTGTTCCAATCCAAAGATTGGATGCTTGGTCAGAAGCGAGTATTTTGATGTTTGGATTGATATCAATATTGGGTAAGGAAATTAAAACGATTTCAAATGTTGAATTTACTTTTTTTACTGTGAATAATCCGATGTCGGTTCCCAACCAAATAATACCCTGTTTGTCTTCAATAATGGATAAAATTTCTACATTTTGGTCAGTTGGTAAATTAGGAAAATCTATTCTGGTAAAGTTATCCTTTTTTGGATTATATAGATTTATACCTTGAGATGTTCCAACCCACAATTGATCTTTTGAATCTTGAAAAATGGAACGGATTACTTTTCCAGAAAGCGTGGTGGAATCTGTTTTAACATAATAGTAATCTTGAAAATCATCCGTTGAAGACCTATATAGAGAAAGACCCGAAGTCGTTCCAATCCAAATGTCTTTGGTAGTTGGACTAACGTAAATTACTCTCACATCATTCGCAACTAGGCTATTTTCAAATGTATCTTTTTGGTAAATTTTGAAATGATATCCATCAAATCTATTCAAACCATCTCGTGTACCAAACCACATAAAACCAAGACTATCTTGTGCGATTGCGAAAACACTAGATTGAGATAGACCATCTTTTTTGGACAGTTGTTGAAATGCAATATCATTCTGACTGGTTGCATCAATTGAAAAAACCAATGCAGTTAGAAATAAAAACCATTTGGTGGTAAATCTCATAAATAACATTTCGAACAATAATTACTATTGACTTTTAGTAGTTCAAAGATAAGATATTAATCGCAGTAGGCGGTAATTATATGATTTTTTTAATTTATTACAGTTAAAACATCCCTATTATTTTGAATATTTATTAAATATAATATATCTTGTCAACTAATTATTCACGATTACACTTTCAAACAACGTTATATGCTAATTATTTACGTTTTAATTTTTGCTTTTTTAGTAGCTGGACTTTTGAGTTTATTTTCAAATATTGATTCTTCAAGAAGATAACTTAAAATTAAGTTTTCCTTTTCTTTTTCTTAGCTGCTGGAAATAAAATATTGTTTAAGATTAATCTATATCCTGGAGAATTAGGATGTAAGTTTAAATCTGTTTCTGGATCGTTGACAAAATGTCGATAATCCTCAGGGTCATGTCCGCCATAGAATGTCCAAAATCCTTTTCCTGCCTTACCATGAATATATCTTGCTTCGCCAGCGGGTTTATTATCTCCAAGAATTAGAACATCCGATTTGATATATTTTTTTAAAAATGCAGTGGTTTGTCCCATAAAACCTTTTACTGTTCTGGTGTGATTTTGGGTAAGCATTGATGGAACAGGATCCCATTTTGCAGAAAAATCAAACAAGGAAATATAATCTTGATTTGGATTTACTTTCCTTGTCAATCCATGATCAATCGTTGAGAATTCATAGATAGTTGGGTTTTTCATTAACTTAAAATCTTTAAAGGCAAATGTTTTTGTAAAGTCAAGTTTTGATTCTGCATTGGGATCTGCACTATCTCCATCATAAATATCTGCACAAATATCTACACCTTCAGCAGCTAATGCTATATCATAAGTATCTGTAGCAGAGCACATCGCAAACATAAAACCGCCACCCACAACATATTCTTTTACTTTTTTGACTACCGCTAACTTTAATTGAGATACTTTTTTAAACCCTAATTCAGTGGCAAGGCTTTCCATTTTTTTAACATTCTCTTTGTACCAGGGTGCTGTGTGATAACTTCTGTAAAACCTACCAAATTGACCTGTAAAATCTTCATGGTGGAGATGAAGCCAGTCATATTCAGTTAATTTGTCATCTAGTACTTCTCTATCATATATTTTGTCATAAGGAATTTCTGCATAAGTTAAAACCATTGTAACTGCATCATCCCATGGCTGAATTTGTTCGCCACGTGCATTAAAATCTGGAGTGTAAACTGCTATTTTTGGTGCAACTTCTAGTTTGACAACATCTTGATTAATTTCGGGATTTGCGATTTCTCTTTGAATACTTGCAAATTGTACATTAGCAATTATTTCATAACTCACACCTCGTACTTTACATTCTTTTTCAAAAAGAACATTGTGCTTGAAAGAAAAACTACCGCCACGATAATTGAGTAACCAAAAAGCTTCACCACCATTATCGAGCACCCAATAAGTGATGCCATAAGCTTTAAGATGATCTGTTTGGTTTTCATCCATGGGTATCAAGATATAGGATGCTTGAACTTGAATACTAATGGCAAGAAATAGGAAGAAGGTTAAAATATGTTTCATTGTCTATTTGATATTTTCTTTTTTTAAAGGTGTCGGAAATTTCATTCACACACACTTTATAACGAAGGAATAACTAAATTGATTACAAAAAGGTTTAAAAAAAAATAAAACAGATTCTAAATTTTTGATTCCAATGCAAATTCACAGTTATATTTGTCATGAAAAAAGTTATCCAAGTCGTCTGCTTTTAAAGCAAGATTTACGAGTTTCTTTTTAATGTCATCAACTTTAGAAGAATAAATATCTGATAAATGTACTCTGTAGGAAAGGTAAATATGGTTGTCAACAATCCCTAATGTATATGGGTGATGATGGTCTTCTAATAAATAGGTAAGCAAATGATCTAGATTTGATTTCGGCAATTTGTTTAATTTTGAAGATGCTAATAAGTAATCATTTTTAAATACAAACATTTTGATAAAGGCGCTTCCTTGATGAAATTCCCATAAATCACGTCCCACACGAGCCAAAACAGGATTAAGCCCTAAAGTTTGTATCGCATTTTCAACAAAAAGTCCGAGATGTGTTATTTTTACATCATCAAATACTTGGTTATCACATTTAGTACCACATGCTTTACAGAAATCAACTTGCTCGGTTATAATATTTTTGCAAGTTGGACACTGCACTTGAAATTCACCTAGTTTAGAATTGTAATTTGATAGGAGCTGAAGAAGATTTTGATAGGGGATACCAAAGGCGATATTATCTGATGCCTGAAATTTTGAAGCTACAATTCCGAGGAGTTTCCCGTCCGATGAGAAAATTGGACCACCCATATTGCCTTTATTAACGGCTGCATCCGTTTGAAATAGTATTTGATTTTCTACTTCAATTTTTGGATTAGAAATAATACCAGTATTTATCGATAATTGCATCCCAAAAGGAAAACCAACCAGATTGACTATATCTTGAGCTTGAATTTCAACAGATGGATCTATAGTGATTTTTGATGGAGAAAAGGATTCAATTTCAATAAAAGCAATATCTATTTTAGTGTTAATGAATACTACTTTACCAATTTGTTTTTCTCTATCACTACTTTCAATACTAACATTTTTATGTCCTTGGATTACTTGAAAAGTGGTAATAACCAGATTGTAATCTCGAACTAGAAAACCTGTTCCCGTACCATTTGAAGTTGATATTTTGAATATTGAACTTTCCATTAACGATTTGTAAATAGATTAGCAAAAAAACCTTTCTCATTTTTATTTGAAATTCCAATATTCCCATCCATGAAATTAGTAAATAGTTCATCTAATATCATGACTCCCTTATCCCAATCAATTTCACTCGTTTTTTCCAAAGAAGATGTAATTATTATGAAATGTTCTTTAGATATATTATAGTCGTAAATTAATGATAAAAATGCATAATACATGGTAAAAAACGAAGCCTTTTCATTTCCAGCTCGAATTTCTTCATCTTTCCGTGCTAAAAATGGGGTTAAATATTGTTGAATTATTGGTAATGAAGATCTAAATTTTGTGGATATAAAAAAATCGCAACGATAAAAATTCTTAGTCAAATCATCAAAAGATATATTACTTAATTTAATAATATATGCTTTAGCTTGAGCAACACGATCCTCAATTTCTATCGTTTCATTATGTCTTAAAAATGCAATTTGATCTTCTAGTTCTGTACGTAATGTACTTTGAATGCCTGGCATGTCAACAATTTTAAAACAAGTAGTAACTATGGTATCCCAAATAAAACCAGTCATTCTTTCTTTTTCAAAACTATTAATGAGGATTAGACAATTTTCAATGTAGGACTGAATATCTTCATAGATTTGATGATCAATTTCGGGTTTAAATTGCTCAATTTGTGGCTTTTGATAAAATTTTGCATTATATTTTTTAATAAATGCATCATCAAAATCATCTGCAAATATGCAAATTTCTCTAAGTACATCATAGATTTTATTAGGCTGAATTAATCCTATTGGAGTACGATATTCAAACCAAAGCAACTCATCTTTTAATTTTATCCTTGCAAGTGTCAATGGATGAAAATTAATTTCAGCTATTTTTCTATAGAGTGCAATTTTATGGGATTGTGTAGTTTTTAAAAATGGAGCCGTTATGATAAATTCATCATTCACTATTCTTATATTGATAATACTACTGCCATGAGGATAACTGATGGAAGTATTTTTAGTGATTTTATCCTTGTCAAGAATGTTTTTGTTGACATAATTTAGTAAATGTGTTAAAGATAATAATGGACGATTTTCATCAAAAGCATCCACAGATGCATCCCAATGGTGCATTTGCGAATATGGAATATTCGGGGTTTCAGTGGGGTTAATATATACAGGTGTTTTGTTCAAAAGCAAGTCATTTTTCAACCAAATACAAATCTATGCAATTGTTTTATTAAATCTAATATTTTGTATGACAAAGTTTAAAATATAGTAAAAAAAGGCAATTGGTTTAGCGTTTTTAGTACAAAATGTTTGTTATATGACTTTTTGTGTACATGGATATCGTTTAATAAATCAAATATTGTATTATTGTACCACATTTTTAATTTATTAAATCGAACAAATATGTATCAACGAATTACAATTATCTTAAGTCTTATTATTTTATCAACTCTATTTATGAGTTATAATTTCAATCCACCAAATGGAAAAACGGGCGCTTCATTTGATGGGCTTTGTTCTGACTGTCATAAGGGCACAAATCAAAATTACGCGGGTACATTATCGCTAGAAGGTCTTCCTGAAAAAGTGATTCTGGGTGAAACCTATCCTTTGGAACTTAAACTTACCATTTCAAAAGGTACTCCAAAACGAGCTGGTTTTCAATTGGTAAGTGTAGGCAGTACGGATAATGATAATGCAGGAACATTTTCACCTGCGGCTAGCGCAAAACAAGCTGTTTCCACTAAGAAAAAGCGTAATTATTTGGAACATCATGGATCACAAAATTTTGATGACAAGGATACTATTTCTTGGGAATTTGATTGGATCGCCATTGACACTCTAGATGATAGCAGTATTCAATTTTATGCATCTGCGGTAATTGCCAATGGGGGAGAAAATTCAGGGGATCGTGTGATAAAAAATAGTTTTACAGTGGAGATTGATAAGCCTTCTTCCATCGATGAAATTGAAAAGAAATCTTGGTCTATTTTCCTAATCCAGTATCAAATTATTTGAATATTGATATCAAATCGAAGGATTTTATAGGAAAAATCTATGATATTTATGGAAATACCAATCTGGATTTTCAGAATGAATCACAGATTGATATTTCAAAATTGTCAAGTGGTATTTATTTTATAAGAATTGAGAAACAAGTCACCAAATTTGTTAAAATCTAGCCGTTATCCCGCCTATGAAGTTAAATCCATAGGTGGGATAATTTATCCATCTTTCTCTTTTATTATTCGCAAGATTATTTAAATCTAAAAATGCACCAATATTTCTAGTAAAAAAGTATTCCGCTCCTAAATTAACATCAAATAAACCATTGAGTACATCAGCATTACCTTTGTCGTTGATAAAAGACACTCCATTTTGAATGATGAAGTCTGATTTTAAAAATAATTTATTTTTTAAAGCTTTATATCGGGCAGCAATATTTACGTCTAAAGAAGGAGTGAACCAAACTTTCTCTTGTAGATTTGGTGTAAATATGTTTTGATTGAAATTAAAAAGCAAAGTAAGGTCTTTCATTACATGTAAATCAATTCCTCCACCAAAATGGGCCACTTTAACTGTATCATATACCACATCATAACGCGTTAAATCCGCTGTATTGACTTGAAACATTGCCATATCATTTACTTTTCTATATCCACCAGATACATTGTAGTCAAACCATGTTGTATTTCCTTTGACTCCGCCAAAATAGTCTGTGAAAGTTGAGTTGCCAATCTTTGTTCTCGATACAAGATAGGGATTAATATTAGTCAATCTTTTAAAAGTATTTTTATAAGAATCTCCCTTCCATCCAACAAAAACTGCGAGTTTTGTACCTAAAACATTTGCAGTAGCTTCCACGTCTGGAAAAATTGAATAATCATCATTATAAGCTTGTAAAATTGCTGCAACTTTTATATTAAACATATCATGATGATAGCCAAAAGACGGGGTTAATTGAAAGACATTCAAATTTTGTGTTGCAGTATCAACCAATGTTGTGAAATCAGTAGAAAATTTTATTCCAATGGGATGTTTTTCAGCAATATACTTCACGAGTCCTCCCGAAAGTTTTGTTCCTGTTTCGTGTGTCGCATAATCATCATTCAAACGGTAAAAATCAATCGCAGCAAAATAGTTAATATTGCCCAATGTTGGCTTATCATTGTAGAATTTTGCACTTCCAGAATACGTTCGGAATATTTGCTTTGCACTCGTTGTATCATTTGGAATGTCATGGTCATATCCGTATAATCCATATTGGTCGTGGACGTATCCAATAGTGCTTTTTACAGCCATCCCTTGTCCTAGACGATAGTTTCCATCTAAATATCCACCAGATTTTGAAAATTTTTGGTTGTTGATTTTTTTAGAATTGCTAGAAGAATGATGAAACAAGTCGATACCTAGTCGGAGTTTTTTGTTGAATTTCTTAGCATAGGCCAAATTACCAAGAATGGCATTTGGAATACCATATCCTACCTTCAAAAAACCATCATAGGCAGTTGGCAAACGTTCACGCTTTATAGCAATAGGTTTGATTTTTGGAGCGGGATATTCTACATTAATGGTTTTTTCAGGAATTTCATATACCATGTGTTTTTTTGAAGTATCCAATTCTGGTAACTCTGGCTTGATATCGAGTCTATCCGTCTCTTCGAGCGTTGCGTCAAAATTTTTGACAATTTCCACTGAACCCGTTTCTAAATCAGGTTGTGCGTATGAAATATTTATCACAAATAACGCTAGAATAAATATTGTATATTTTATAATTAAGTTCATTTTATTTATTTTTATTGGTTATAATTCGAAAAGTAGAATCCAGTGTTAGTTTTCAGATTCATCCATTTCTAGTGTATCGTCATCAGTTTCAGGGGAGATTAAACTTGATGATGACATTAATTTGTTGATTTTTTTAAGTTTTTCCTTCGCAATTTTCACTAAATCTAAATCATCCATGAAATTTTCAATCAATGCTTCTAATGTAGCTTTCGCATTAAAATAATCTCCTTCTTTTACAAGAATATCAGATAATAAAATAACAGATTTTGCTACCCAATATGGATAATTTGCATTTTGTGTATTAGATGCAATACAAAGTTGCTTGGCAGTACCCAATTCTCCTTGGTCAAAATAGATTTTTGCTATTGAGTATCGTGCTTCAGCGGCTTGTTCATTATCTATATTTCTAACCACTTTATTAAAGGCAACTAAAGCATCATCATATTTATGTTTGTCAAACGCAACTTTTCCTAAATAGAAATTTGCAAAAGCTATTTGGTCTTTAGATGCCAACTTATTATTGGCTACTTTGTCTGCCATTTCATATACGGCATTCACTTTATTTATACGGTATGCACTTCTTAGTGTCCAAAGCTGTGCGTCAAATTTATCATCTTCTGTGGTAGCAACCATTTCCATCAAACTAAAATATTTATAAGATTTCTCAAAATCTTGACTATGGTTGTAAGAAATAAGTGCTGCTTTTTTAATTGCTTTTGTATAATATCTACTTTCTTTTCTATCAATTACTTTTTCATAATAACGTAACGCTTCATCATAATTT
The DNA here is from genome assembly GCA_947311465.1 of uncultured Saprospiraceae bacterium. GTDB lineage: Bacteria > Bacteroidota > Bacteroidia > Chitinophagales > Saprospiraceae > CAMZLN01. The sequence goes on along the minus strand of CAMZLN010000045.1, from coordinate 20,261 downwards.
TTTGACACAGCATTAGATTCTCCAATTTGATACAAAGCTCTCAAGGAGTATTGACCTGCTGGATATTGTGATAAATAATTACTATAAGCTATAATTGCTTTTGAATATTGTCCATTTTCAAATTTAGATTCTGCGGTATTGAATGTTAAAAGCTCTTCTTCTCCTGTACCAACATTATAGCCAATTGAATTTTTAAATTTGATAAATTCGCTGGTTTGTCCCAAGTCTGTGATATAGATTTCTTCTAAAGCATCCAATGCAAAAGCAGCTTCATTTTTAGTTGGATTTCTTTTGAAAACAGCTTTATAGAACTTGATGGCTTGCTTAGTATCTCCTTTGTTGTAAGAAATCAAGGCAATTTTCAAAATGGAAGGATTTACCAAATTTGAATTTGGATGTTTTTTAACCAAATTACCAAAGTTTGCCAATGCAAGTTTATTTTTATTCATAGATTGATACGTGGATCCCAATTCAAACAATGAATTGTCCGCAAACTCTGACGTTGGATATTTGTTTACAATTGTTTCAAGGGATTCAATTTTTTCAATATTGTTTCCTTGAAGACCGCTAATTATTGCTTTTTGAAATAAAGCATAAACGTAGTCGGCGTGTTTATGTTTTACAGCATCATCATAATAACGTAAAGCTTTTGCATAATCATTTTTCTTAAAATAACAATCTCCCGTTCGTAAAACAGCATCTCCAAGCACATGATTTTTCACATAATTATTTGTAATTTTTGATTTATTTTGGTGTATCCCATTTACTGCTGCTTCAAAATAATTAAGAGCTTGGTCATATTTTTTTTGTTTAAATAAATTGTAACCCATGGAGTAATTTCCTGTCATAAGAGAAGATTCGTCAGGTAGATTACTCATTGATCTAGCGGCTGGCAAAAACTTATTCAAATAGGAAATACTTTCAACATAATCTTTTTCTTTGTGAGCAATATCTCCTAACCAATAATAGGCCAATATCTTGGTTTTTGCATCTTTGGGTAGCTCCAATGATTTCTGAAAATATGATTTTGCTTTGTCAATATTTCCATCTTTCAAATATTGTAACCCTTGTAAATAGGTAACCTTTTGGTAGGTTTCTCTTAATTTAGGCGTTAGTTCTGGCATACCATCTAAAATTTTAATTACACGTTTATAATCTCGTGTATTCAAAAAGATGTCACTCATTATGGATTGAGCTTTGTTGTAATACTGTGAACCATATTTAAAAGATTGCAAGGCAGAAATAGCATCATTTGCAAAGCCCAACTCATAGGATAACTTTGCATAATTCCATTTTGATTCCGTTTGAATCTCTTTATCATACTTCATTTTTGCGGCTGTTCCGAAGGCACTTCTTGCGGAAGATTTTTTTCCGATCTTTATATATGCATCCCCAAGTGTGTAGATGGCATTTTGCCCCAATTTAGATTTAACCTTGGCGAGCTCTTTCAAATAATAAACAGATTTTTTATATCGTTTGTTGATATATTCGGTATATCCCAATTGATAAAATTCTTCTTTTTTCATTTTACCTGATCGCTCGGCATAAAATTCTAAAAACGGCAATGCTTTTTTATATTCCTTCTTTTCAAAATAGGCTTGTCCAATGAGTTGGTTTATTTCTTTCACCTTTTTAATACCACCTTTCTTCAAAACAGGAATGGCATAATCGATCAATTCATCATACTGTTGCTCGGCAAAATAAATTTGTGCTAAGTAATAAGGTATATGTCCTCTGTATTTTTTCGATTTTGAAACACGTTTAAAAATGGGAATGGCATTATCGTATTTTCCGCTAAAAAAGAGCGTTAATCCATAATAATAGTTAGAAGGATAATAATATTTATTTTCTATATCAATAATATTTTTCAAAAGAGATTTAGCTTGACCGAATTTCTTCTTTACAAAAAATGAATATGCCTTTTTGAAAATTATTTCGGATTTTTGGTCTTGACTCAAGGAATAGATATCTATCATTGAATAGAATTTAGATGCTTTATCATATTCCTTATTGTTGAAATAGAAATTTCCAACTTCCAAAACAGCGGTACTCGCCAATGGATCTGGTGAATAGTTTCGCACAAAATCAAGAATCAAATTTTCTCCATTTGGATCCTTCAAACGAATTGCGGATTTGGCTCTCAAAAGCTCTGATTGTAGATATATTTCACGATCTTGGACCGGAATTATATCGGGCTGTTCAGATAATATTCCATCAAAAACTGTTCTGGCTTTTGCATAAACTCCTTTTTCAAAAAAGTCTTTGCCCATTTTAAAAGTAGCTTGTTTCTCAGAATAAACTGCGGATTTTTGTCCAAAAGCTAATGATGAAATCGAAATAAAAATGATAATAATTGTTGATATCTTCATAAATGATGAAAATTGATAATTTGAAATAATATTATACTTAAATAGTTGGACACATACGTCCACCTACTTAACTGAATTTCTATGAATTACATTTTGCAATTGCAATAAAAATTGTTTTCTCCAGGAATTAAACACGAAGTTATGAAAAAAAATAGTAATACCATTTAATTTTATTGTTCTTTGGTAAATCTTGGAAAAATCAAAAATTAAATACGTAAGATGTCTTTGTAACGTTGTTTCTGGGTTAATTTATTCTTCTTTTTTATGAATTATTCAATTCATATTTTCAATTTAATGCTCAATTTTGTACTTTCGCACCATGACAAACGAGGACTCAATTAGTTTAAATAAATTCATCAGTAATACGGGCTTTTGTTCAAGACGTGAAGCGGATAAACTCATCAAAGAAGGACGGGTCACGATTAATGGGAATCCAACCAAAAATGGTAATCGTGTTTTTGATGGGGATATCGTTTTATTAGATGGGAAACCGTTGATTGATGTTCCCCAGTCCATTTATATAGCATTAAACAAACCGATAGGAATCGTTTGTACTACAGATTTAAAAGAAGCTGATAATATCATTGATTTTATTAATCACAAGGAGAGATTATTCCCTATTGGTCGATTGGATAAACCATCCGAAGGACTTATTTTTTTAACTAATGATGGTGATATTGTCAACAAAATTCTACGTGCTGGCAATAATCATGAGAAGGAATATATCGTTAAAGTTGATCGTACAATTACAAGGGAATTTATTCATAAAATGGGGAATGGAATCAAAATCATGGGTACTATCACTAAAAAATGCCCCGTAGAACGGTTAAGTAACAATGAATTCAAAATAATTCTTACGCAAGGTCTTAATCGTCAAATTCGAAAAATGTGTTCATCTCTTGGATATAAAGTAGTGAAATTGAAACGTGTCAGAATTATGAATGTTAAACTTGCAAATCTTCCAACTGGAAAATGGCGTGAATTAACGGAAATTGAAATGAATGAGATCTTTGAAATGGTGAAGGATTCTTCAAAAACAAGTTGATTTTGTTGAGTTTCATTACCTTTTTTACAATAAAGTGTTAAAGTATGTTAATTTTTTCACAACATTGAAATATCTGCGTTTAAAAAAGTGAACGAAATTTAAAATCACATGCAGATAAAAAGAACAATCTTATTATTAATGATGTGTTTTGTAGTCATGAGTATTGGCTTAGCACAAAAAGTAACTATTAGTGGTTACATTGAAGATCAAGAAACAGGGGAGCGGCTGATTGCTGCGAATGTTTTTGATTCGAAATCTGGTCAAGGAACGGTCACCAATAATTTTGGGTTCTACAGTCTAACGCTTCCTATAGATTCAGTCCAGCTTACATTTTCTTACATCGGATATCAATCTAAACCTTTAAATTTGGATTTAAAAAAGGATATTCAACTCAATATCGAGTTGTCATCTGATGTTCTTTTGCAAGAAGTGGAAATTGTAGCAGAGCGACTAGAAAAAATCGAAGAACAAACTCAGATGAGTAAAGTTGATATTCCCGTGGAGTTGATAAAAAAAATCCCTACACTTTTTGGGGAAGTGGATGTGCTCAAAACGTTGCAACTACTGCCTGGTGTTCAGTCTGGGGGCGAAGGGCAGACGGGATTGTATGTACGTGGGGGCAGTCCTGATCAAAATTTAATTCTACTTGACGGAGTACCTGTATATAATGTATCCCATCTTTTGGGAATTTTCTCTGTTTTTAATGCGGACGCTATTAAAACTGTAACTTTGACAAAGGGTGGTTTTCCTGCTCGTTTTGGGGGAAGATTGTCTTCTGTTTTGGAGATTAATATGAAAGACGGTCACAAAGAAAAGATAAAAGGAGAGGGTTCTATTGGAATTATTTCTTCTAAATTCACGCTTCAAGGTCCCATTATTAAAGGTAAAACTACTTTTCTAGTTTCGGCACGAAGAACCTATTGGGATTTACTGGCAAGACCCTTGTTAAAAAGAGCTTCTCAAGGTCAAGGAGTGAAAGTTGATGGAACTTTATACTTTTATGATGCTAATGCAAAAATTGTACATCAATTTGATGATAAAAATCGTTTGTTCTTGTCTTTTTATTCGGGAGCAGATATTTTCAAAACGGATATTGAAGAAAATTTTGGAAATAATTTGTATAAAACTCAGTTGGGCGTTGCTTGGGGAAATGTTGTAACTGCTGCTAGATGGAATCACCAGTTTACACCGAAATTGTTTTTAAATACAACAATGACATACAGTAATTATGATTTAAAAGTGAATGCTTCAGAATCGGATACTTATCAAAAAGATAGTTTAGGAAATTTAACTACCCAAAGTATTGCTGCGATTTACAAATCTGGAATTAAAGATTTCTCAGGGAAATTGGATTTTGATTACATTCCTAGTCCAAATCATTATGTAAGATTTGGAGCAAGTGCCACACGTCATATATACAGTCCTGGAGCATTATCCGTTAAATTTGAAGACGAAACCTTTAATTTAGATACCACTTTGGGTACACAACCTATTGGTTCCATGGAATACGATGCTTATGTAGAAGATGATATGAAATTTGGAGCATTAAAAATGAATATTGGCTTACATCTTTCTGCTTTCGCTCCAAAAGGGGTGGTCTATACTTCTTTGCAACCTAGGATTGGATTGCGTTATTTATTACCATCGGGATATGCTTTGAAAGGATCTTTTACGACAATGACACAATATCTTAATTTGTTGGCAAGTGAGTCGTTTTCTCTTCCTTCTGACTTGTGGGTGCCTAGTACAAAAGATATCGTGCCACAACAATCATGGCAATCTGCCATTGGAGTTGCCAAGTCTTTTAAAGATTATGAATTGAGTGTCGAAGGATTTTACAAACAGATGAAAAATGTTGTTTCCTATCTCCCCGGTGAAAGCTTTTTGACTGGATTGGAAGTACTGGAAGATGGGGGTGAAGCAAGTTCTTGGGAAAATAAGATTACCCAAGGGGACGGAGAAGCTTATGGTGCAGAAGTCTTTTTACAAAAGAAAAAAGGAAGAACCACAGGATGGATTGGATATACTTTGTCTTGGAATTGGAGACAGTTTGATAAAATAAATGGCGGTAAGAAATTTGCTTTCAAATATGACCGAAGACATGATATTTCTATTGTTGTTACCCATCAATTTACAGAAAAGATTTCTGCTTCTGCAACTTGGGTTTATGGAACTGGAAATGCAGTGTCTTTACCAGAATCAAAATTACCAAGACCTGGGACGATAATTGACGACAATTCAAATTTCTATGGATCTAATGAATATGAAAACCCAAGTGAAAAAAATAAATTTAGAATGTCAAATTATCATCGACTTGACTTGGGGGTAGATTTTACCAAGAAAAAGAAGCGTTGGACCCGCACGTGGTCTATTGGTGTCTATAATGCTTATTTTCATAAGAATCCATATTTTATAACGCGATCTAATGAAAGAGATGCCCAAGGGAAAATCATAAAGGTGGTTTTTAAAGAAGTCAGTATTCTGCCTTTTTTACCCTCAATTTCTTATTCCTTCAAATTTTAAAAATAATACAATGATAAAATATATAAGTTTAATAGTTTTAAGTATTGCTTTTTTCGGGTGTGAAGATGCTTTTCAGCAAGTAATCGAAATTGATATTCCTGAACATGAAGAAAAATTAGTCACTTATTGTATTCTTGATGATATCCAAGATACATTTCATATCGACGTTTATCACAGTGCAGGTATTTTAGATGCTAAGTTCGATAAAATTGAAGATGCATCAATTTCTTTTTCTGCGGATGGAGTTGATCTTCAAAATTCAGTTGTTTTCGACTCTACCTATTATTTTTCAGATCAGGGAGGTCATTGGGATCAAGAATTGATGGAATGGATACAGGATACATCTTATGGCGGCTCTTATGTGCTTCCTTATTTTGATATCGAGAAACAAAATATTGAAATTAAAATTAAGCAAGGTAAATTTCCAGATGCAACTGCATCTAGTGTTGTGCCACCACGTCCTTCGATTAGTAAGGTAGAATATTCTGGAATTATTGATACCGTAAATGAAACAAACGGTAGTGTCAAAGTATGGTTTGAAGATATAAAACCTGATTTTTTCTATATCTTTGCCATTACAAAAGAAGGATTGATGTATAATGATGAATTTGGGGAAACCTCACTCTCAATTGAAAGTAGAGATCCTAGATTTCATATGCAATATTTGTATGATAATTTGGGTTTTCCGAACCAATTCTTACTCTTTGAAGGAAAAGACTTTGATGAAAAATTTACAAAACGATTTAATTTTAGAGATTGGTCACAGTCTCATACCGATGACAAATATTTTGTAAAATTGATTACCTTGTCTGAAGATGTTTACAATTATCTAAATACAATTATTGTTTACGATGAAGCAGAAGGAAACCCTTTTGCTGAACCTGTTGTGATTCCTACTAATTTTGATAATGGATATGGAATATTTGGCGTAACAAGAACTGTGAAGAAGGAATTTTGATTTTTATTGATTTATCTGCCAATTTCATGAAATTCATCTTCCTACAATCATCCTAGCAAGTCTCGTTGGAGTTTCTATATTTATTATTTAATTTTTCGTATAAATCTTAAATCTTTTTTTAAACCGAGAATAGCTAAAGAGTTGGGGGAAATATATCAAAAAGCCCCTTTGGGGATTTAGATGTAATAGTAGGAGTTTGTGAAAATAATGACAGTATTTTCTAAATTAAATGAGTGCGTGACATATAGTGGGAGATTTTGATTTTAAAATAGTCCATTGCCACAATAAATGGGAAAGTGGCGGAGCCACGGCACTAGCCATAGCCCAACGGGCAATGAATAGAAAATTAGCAGCGTAGCTGCGGCACTATCCGATCCTGCCTACCAAATGGTATGGATTCCCACATTTTGTCACGCACTCAAAAAAAAAAAATAAAACGAGCTGAAATTAAAACAGAATTGTTAGAAACGATGATCGATGTTTTCCTAAAAGAAAATTGATGCACCACAAAGAAGGTATTTAAGAAATAAAATGAATGAATCTAGCTATTCTTTAATTTACATACTTTATTTATTTTCCAGCTGAATTATGTACGTAATACTCCCAGTTTTTCAATTACTCCATTTTGAAAATAGTATTATTTCTTTACCAATTTCATTAGTATCTTCTCTTTATCTGAATCACTAGAAATTGTTATATGCTTACTATCTTCAATAGTCATATAACCATTTACAGTAAAAATATTTGCCCAACTCAAGAAATCTGACAACTCACCTTCCTTATCTACACTATTTACATCTCTAAAATAAACAAAAATTCCGTTAGAATTATACCACAAATTTGGCATTTTGTATTCAAAAAGACTATTATCTTTTCCTTCAAGAGAAAAAGAAACTCCTTGATTATCATCAAATCCATTTTGAGAATCCAATGAATCGGCAGAAAATGTAGGAAATTCAAGAGTTCCAATATTAATACTTACGGTAGTATCACCGCCAATAGTGTCTCCTTTATAGACAAATGAATTAGATTGTTTTCTAATATAAAATGATTCAAATTCCCATTGCCCAGGTAATACATTTTCTACTTCTCGAAGTAACTCAGCACCATCATTTTTCTTGCAAGAAAAAACTGTTGTTAAAATTGTAATTACTAGTAGTGTTTTAAAAACTGTATTCATAACATTCGTTGAGCTGAAAAATACAAAAACAGAAAAAAATTATAACAAAATACAATTATGGTCAAAAAATGTCACAAAAAATACCCATCAACCTCTTCCAAAAAACAATCATCCACAACAAAAGCCTTCACCAAAAACTCCCCCACCCCTTTTTTCTCCACCAAAATATCTTGATTAGAAGAAATATATGGACAATTTAATGCTTTTCGATAAACATCTTCTGTTTTCAAATCTGTATCCGTTTTGATGGAAAAGCTGTGCGTTTTAATATTCGTTTTTTCTTGTAATTGCTTTAATACTGCTGATTTTAATTTATAATTTGGAATAACAACCAATTCTCCTTTTGCATTCTTCAATTCAGATTGAGCAAGATTTATATTAACGATTTCTCCTGATGCAAAATCCGTAGAAATCATATCTCCTTCCTTCAAATCTTGATTGAAACGGATAACAATTCCTGAGAAAATATTTCTCCAATATGTCCATCCAAGTCCAATCACTACACCTAAAAATAGGATGGTCTTGATCATATCCATTTCAAATAATACAGACACTAAAATATAAAAATACAAGAGCCATACCGTAATTTGTAATCTTTGCCAATACTTATTGACGTACTTCTTTTCCTTCATGACGGGTATGACATAACCATCAATGATTCGAAATGCAAAATACATCACAATACCTATGACAAGATACATGATGTTGGGAAGAAAAATATGTTTTAGTAAATTCATTAGTTCTGTTATAAGTTACAATAATAACAATGCTTGGCAGCATCAATTCAATATACCAAAATCGACAAGCCTTTTTTCTATGTACGGTCGTGCATTTTTTATAATGACATAACTATCGTAACTCTGCTTGTAAATCAATCCTGATTTTTCCAATTCTTCTAGGGTTTCTTCTATCCAATATGTATTTTCTGATCCAAAAATTTCTATCAAGTTAGCCTTTCTAATCTTTTGGTGAATCAAAATAAAATAAAGTACTATTTTCCAATGTGAATCATCAATGGCTGGGATATTAATCCTTGGTTTTTCTATCACAAGATCATCATCGTTCTTTTGAATACTACTGATCCAGCTATTCAATGCTAAACCAATATTTCCCCTTGATTTATCATGAATCTGGTAGAAGAAACCATCCATATTTTTACCATCTTCAACCAATTTATTATGATGCCACAATGGCGTGGTTCCTGTTTTATGTCTAGCTAATAATATTTGTTTTAAATCCACTTTACTCGCTGGAGACATGATGATCGTAGCCAATAATTGAGATTCTATTGCCGTAACTTTACGTATAGCCTGAAAGCTGTAAATATTGCAATTGATTAAGAAATAATGCCGATTTCCAAATTGCTTAATCAGTTCGATAATGTAATTCATCGCCTTTGTTCCATCCTCATGTTTCAACCACCATCGCTCAATATCGTTAATGATAAAAATAGATTTTTTAGGTAATTGTTGTAAAATAGTCTTCAATGATCCTTTTTTATCAATCGCTTTCAAAAAGGCATTTTCCACGTCCTTGATTTGATAGTTTTGCTTTAATGGATGCTTGATTACGTAATGATCTCTTTTTAGATGTTTGGCAATTGTTTCTGTGAAAACCGTCTTTCCTGAAAGTGATGTTCCCAATATCATAATCGCCCCACTGACTCCTTTGTCAATTCTAGAAATTGCTTTTTCTACAGCATCTAATTCTTTCTTTCGACTTATTAATTTCCCTAAATGACTACCTGTAAAAAGCTTTTTGTAGTAAAAGGATAATTCATCTGAAACTGCGGAATCTATCGAAATAGTCTGTACAAAATGATTGGTTCGCTCAATTTTGTTTTCAAACAACTGATGCTTTTCATCAAATTTAATAACATCAATCTCTTGCTTTCGAACAATAATGAAGTTTTTGATAGCAGCATAACGATTGCTCGTTGCAATTTTGAAATTATCATACCATAATCCAATCTTTGTTTGAATAACTGGATTTTCTGTTATCTTTGAATAATCGTCCGCCGAGTTTAGAATGGAACGAACACTTAATTCTGAAATCGTATTTCCCAAATGGACGTTCATCTTTTCCGTAAATGATGCCAATGCTATTTGTAAACGATTTTTAGCTTTTTCAATTCGTTCTTTTGCATTGATTAAATCATTCTTTTTTAAAGCTTTTTCTGCCCCATCCGCATCTTCAAAAAGGTGCTTCACTAAATTTGCCGTACTGAAAATCTCATCGGAGTTATTATTAAATACTTTTTCTAAATGCTGGATTTCTGATTCCAAGGAAGTAACATATACTTTCTGAATGATATGGCTTTGGATGTTTTTAATATCTAAATTAACGGTTTCAACATCATCATTTTGACAATTTGAAAAATTATTAAATGACTCCATCCCCATCAATTCCTTTTGCTTCATGTATCCATAAAAAGAAGTCAAAATTTGATCTTTATCAGAATTAATAATATCATTCAATTTCAAATGAACCGTAGAATCAATCAACTCATCAATATGTTTTATCTTGAAACTTGAAATGTCTTTCCCGTCTAAATGCTCTTGAATATAGGCAATGCTTTTTGAAAGCATATCTATTTTTTTGTATTGGGGAGACAGTACGTTGTTGATTTCAGATTGAATTTTCAGATCCGCATCTGCCACCAAAATCCCTTTGACAATCAAACTCAACCCCAATTCTGCTTGGTTGTGGGCCAACATCTGATTTCGATACCAATCATTTGCAAATCCAACAATATTAGATTCATAAGCAACAATTTCTTTCTTATGGATTTCTTTTAACTGTTTCTTACTATCATAATAATCTAATTCTTTAACCAATAAATTGCTAAATGACCTTTCATTATTTTTCAAATCTGAAATAAAACGATTATTAGAATCAATATAATCTAACTTCATCTTTTTTATCAATTCAGCAATTGTTTCTTTCAACTCCTTCAATATCTTTTCGGAAGATAAACCCGCTTTTCTACTTTCAACATGCAATTGTATCGCAGAAATCAACTTTTCAGGAAAATCTTGCATTGCCACAAAACTGCGTTCTCCAAATGCATATAACAGTCGCTGTGATTTTGGTAATGCAATCGTTTTGTGATAGTAATTAATTAATTCTCGCCAAGGAATTGATTGTTTGTCATCAATTTTAAAGCGCCTTTCTGCATCTCGTAATAATTGATTTTTCTTTGAAATAAATTGATACCATTCTTTGTTAAATAATTCATGTACCGTTCTCAAGCCATCTTTTTGAAAATCTTCCGAAATTTGAATCACTTGTAATAAAAATGATTTAATCTCTTGATTGATTTCCGTCGATGATTTATCTACAACCATTTTTTCTTGAACAGCTACATAAGCGATTTCAATTTTACCCGCCAATTGATTATACAAAGATGAAATCGAAGAAATTGGGTGAATTAAATCTTTAAGTGCATCAGAATTTCCTTGATCCAATTTGGAAACATATTGATTTACTACACTATGCCTTGATGATTCTAAAGGTAAAAGTGCCAATGATGGGGCTGCGATTTGTGGCTGGTTATCTTCAACTTCTAATACAATTTCATTAAAATTATTAGCAGCCTTTACCAATAATGTTGTTCCAATTTTATCAAATAACTTATTGGTTTTTAAAATAAATTTGGCTTGTTTTTCGATTGCAATTGCAGGAATACCGAGTATAATCAAATCGGTCTTTCCTGAATGATTCTCAATAATTTTATAAAATGACTTTTGTTCCACTCCATTATTAATGACAATTACTTCTACATCAATTCGCAATTGTTTCACTAAATTTAAAATCTTAGTTTTTACAATTCCATTATCAGAATTATTATTATTTACAAATAAAACTCTAACTCGTGCTTTGGACCATTTATCAGATTGTGTGACCAATCGAACAATATTGAGCATCATCTCCGCATTATTATTGTCCGTTCCTCGCCACCATAAATCTATAGTTTTGTAATCACCAAAACCATATCGCTCATCATAATCTAAATACAAAAGGTTGTAGTCTAAATGAATGAGTTTTTGGGTCATTCTGTTGTATTCTTCTGGATTTTCAGTTTTCTTGGGCCAACCCATCATCACGGTATTGGGATCAATGCCTGTAAACCCAAAGGTAGATGCTATCGTTTCTATCCCTGTATAAATATTTTCAACTTCGACTTGTCTTCCAAAAATACCCAAATCATCTAAAACTGTATCATGAACATTTTGATTGACCTTGGACAAATGATTCTCTCCTGAATTGATAATCAAATTGAAATTGGTCACAATACCTGTTCTCCCAGAAACCGCCTTGCTGAATTCCAATAAATGTAAACGTGCATTGGTCTTTCCACTAAACAGAATAATATTCGGATTCCATGTATTGGAGGCTACTTCTTTTAATTCTAGCTTTTTTAATCCTTTCAAAACGATATTTTCCCAAACACTTTGCCACACATCACCCGTTTCCAACATGATTTGTTTGCGTTGTAACCAGAAATAAATTCCCACTATCACCACAATTGCTCCAAACATTGCCAACATATCCAACTTGAACATTACAGCAAAACAAGCAATAAACCCAACGGCTCCAAACCATCGTTTTACCTTAAAACTAGGTTGAAAATCGGGATTCGCCCAACTCTCCAAGAAGAAAGACAAATTGATAAATCCATAAGCAGATAAGAAAAACATGGAAACCACTCTGGCAATTACATCCAATTCTCCAATTAAAATCCCCATTTCTGCAATTACAAAAACCAGTAAAAGTGCATTGATAGGTTCATTCCCCTTTCCCTTTCCTTTTGCAAAAATCTTAGGGGTAACTCTATCTACTGACATGGCTTGCAAAATTCTCGGCCCACCTAAAATCCCACCCAAGGCAGACGAAAGCGTAGCGCCCCAAATACCCGCTGCTACAACGGGACCTACAAAGGCAATTTTCATCAAAATATTATTATCTGTACGAAGAATCTCAGGATTTATATAGTATGAAATAAAAACAGCCAAACCAATATAGACAATAAATCCTACGGCAATGGCGGCAATTGTTCCTACTGGAATCGACTTTTTAGAATCTGCCAAGTCTCCAGACATAGCAATCCCTGCGGTAAAACCAGTCACCGCTGGAAAGTAAATAGCAAACACCATTTCTAAAGGAATAGCTCCTTCTCCTGCAAACATAGATACCGTTTCTGGAGCAAACTGATTGGTTCCCAAAAATATAGAAATTAATGAAAGTATGATGGCCCCAAGTATTAAAAACTGCGTTCTCAGTGCAAAAGATGTACTGATCAGGGCTATGGATGTCAAGGAGACAAGTGCAATTGTACCTGTTATTCTTAATCCATTCAAATCTGGACTAAAACCGAAATAGGGGTTGATGCTTTCTGCAAAACCAATTAAATATAGGGCAATCGAAGCAGCAGTACCCACATATAAGGTAATGCCGATAGCTCCACCTATGGGAATCCCCATACTTCGTGATAATATATAATAGATTCCACCTGCTCCTACTTTTTTATCTGTAGCAATAGAAGAAACACTCAATCCTGTTGATATTGAAATAATATGTGCAACAACAACAATGAGAATGGTTCCTATTAATCCCGCATTTCCTACAACCCAGCCCATCCGCATATACATGATGACGCCTAGTATGGTTAGAATGGATGGAGTAAAAACTCCTTCAAAAGTTCCGAATTTATTTTTTGCCATGAATCAGTTTGTTATTTATTAATTTGCAAGATACGTTTAGAATTTTTATTTGCTTATTAATTGTATAACTATTCTTGAATTAGAGCCGAAAAATAATATCCACTCAAAAAATAATAAATTGATCGATAAAAACCACATCTCTATATAAAAAATGCACTCCATAGTCGATAAAACTATGGAGTGTAATTTTTTTAGAGTATATTATAACTGCTGCGGCTATCGCATCTATAAAAAAAAACTTTCCAAAAGTTTAGAACTTTTGGAAAGTTGATTTTTAATTTTTATTTTATTTTTTATTTTTTATTTTTTTATAAAACTTCCTTCACCGCCTTGACCACAGCCTCTGCCGTCAAACCAAACTCTTGATACAATTTTTCATAAGGAGCAGATGCACCAAAATGATCCAAACCAATCACTTTTCCATTCATACCTACATACTTGTACCATGGCATCGTTGCTCCTGCTTCAATCGCAACACGTCGCTTTTTCTTCCAAGGCAATACTTTTTGCTTATACTTGTCTGATTGCTTTTCAAAAACATCCATTGACATCATGGATACAATTCTTACTTCAATACCTTCCTTATTTAAAATTTCTCTTGCTTCCATTGCAATATGTACTTCAGAACCTGATGCCATAATTATCACACTATAACTATCATCTTCAATGACAACATAGGCTCCTTGCGAAGCTTTTGAAACATCCCATGCGTATCGACTAGAACGGTCAATCGTTGGTAATCCCTGCCGTGTCAATACTAAACAAGTAGGCCCTTTGGTATTTCTTAAAGCTAATTTCCATGCTTCAACTGTTTCATTTGCATCCATAGGACGAACGACAGACATATTAGGAATAGCGCGCATTGCTGCCAAGTGTCCGATAGGTTGATGCGTAGGACCATCTTCTCCCAATCCGATAGAATCATGGGTCAAAACATAGATTACTTGCTGCTGCATCAATGCACTCATTCGCATTGCAGGTCGCATATAATCTGTGAATACGAAGAACGTTCCCGCATAAGGAATCAATCCACCATGCAGTGCCATCCCATTCATAATAGCTGCCATTCCATGTTCTCTCACTCCATAATGAATGTATCTCCCCTTCTTATATTTTGGACTAAATACCAATTCATGTTTAGGTAGCGTTTTATTTGAAGGTGTCAAATCCGCTGATCCACCTATCAATGCAGGGACATATTCTATTAAATGTTCTATTATCTTTCCAGATGCCGCTCTTGTTGCCATTTTTGTTCCAACATCAAATTTTGGAATCTTAAAGCCCATACTTGGAACTTCACCATTCATGGCTTGTGTATATTTGATATGTAAACCTGAGTAACTATTACAAAATTTTTCAAATCTTTTATCCCATTCCTTCTCTAATGCTTTTCCACGTTTTATGACAGTTTTAGAAATATCTGTAACTGATTTAGGAATATAAAATTTCTTATTCTCTGGCATACCCAATGCCTTTTTTGTCAATTTAACTTCTTCTTCAGGAAATGGTTCCCCATGAGCTTTGGATGTACCTGCTCGATTTGGACTACCAAAACCAATTTGTGTATTGCAAATGATTAATGATGGTTTTTTTATATCACGCTTTGCCATTTTTATGGCATCTTCAATCTCTTTGTAATCGTGCCCATCAATATCTATTACATCCCAACCATAAGCTTTGAATCTCTTGTAAGTATGATCGCTAAATGATAAACTTGTAGGCCCGTCTATCGTAATTCGATTGCTATCGTAAAATACTATTAATTTACTCAATTTGTTATGTCCCGCAAAAGAACAAACTTCATGTGAAATACCTTCTTCCAAATCTCCATCTCCTACAAAGCAATAAGTATAATGATCCACAATATTATGTGTTCCTTTGTTGCTTTTACCTGCTAAATGAGCTTCAGCTAAAGCCATTCCTACCGCATTTGCCAACCCTTGTCCTAGGGGACCTGTTGTGGTTTCCACTCCTGCAGTTTCGTGTACTTCTGGATGCCCTGGTGTTTTGCTTTCCCATTGTCTGAAATTTTTAATTTCTGATAATGGTAAATCATATCCATAAATATGTAGTAGACTGTAAAGCAACATACTACCGTGCCCCCCTGAAAGAACAAATCTATCTCGATCATGCCAATTTGGATTGGACGGATTGTGCTTTAAAAATTTTGACCACAAAACAGTAGCAACATCTGCCATCCCAAGTGGTAATCCTGGATGTCCTGAATTGGCTGCTAATATTGCATCCATTGATAATCCCCTAATCGTATTTGCTATTTCTTTTAAAAATGACAGGTCATTAAACATCTTATCGCTGTCACTTAATTTTTGGTCGATTATCTTATTCATGATTGGTAACTTTTTTAGAATCCCTGGATAATGTAAAATTTATTCATTTTATAACTTGTTGAGATGACTACAATTAGTTATTTCTGAATAAAGATTCAAAAGTAAGACCTTATAGTCAATTCACAAAAATTATTGATTCTTTTTTAGAAAAAATATGAAAAGATTTATAAACCAACGTTTCAACCCACAAATTCTACGTTTCAAAGACTAAGGTTTAAATTATTAATTCTAAAATCCCATATTTGCATTATCAATTTTAAATATAAAACTGGTTCTTCGACAAATCCTTTTTATGGAAATAAATAATCCCTTTTCAACGGATTTTGCAAAGAACAATAAATCTTAAATCATAAACAATGAAAAAAATATTAAGTATTCTATTGCTGGTTTGTTTTGGTATCAACTTAAATGCGCAAACGCAAGTAATCAAAGGAACAATTATTGACAAACAATCTCAATATCCACTAATTGGGGCAACGGTTATTGTCGTAGGATCTGACCCCGTATTAGGAACAACCACCGATATTGATGGTATTTTTAAAATAGAAAATGTGCCTTTGGGAAGACATACTATTCAAATTGAATATTTAGGATATCAATCTGCTACTATTCCAAATTTGGTGGTTAAATCCGCCAAAGAAACCGTCGTTAATATCCAAATGGAAGAAAGTTTGGTGAAATTAACAGAAGTAGTGGTAACTGCGGATGCTGCTACCAAAGGACAAGTGACCAATCAATTGGCAACCGTAAGTGCAAGAAGTATTTCGGTCGAAGAAGCAGGGCGTTTTTCTGGAAGTTTTGGTGATCCTGCCCGTATGGCACAGAATTACGCAGGTGTTGGTGGCGCAAGTGACGATAGAAATGATATCATTATTCGAGGAAACTCTCCTCTAGGAGTCCTCTGGAGAATGGAAGGTATTGATATTCCAAATCCTAGTCATTTTGCTTCTTTAGGTACTACTGGAGGACCTGTCAGTATGTTGAATATTAATAATCTTAGAAATTCAGATTTTTTCACCAGTGCTTGGAGTGCTGATTATGGAAATGCACTTTCTGGGGTGTTTGACATCAAATTGAGAAATGGAAATCGTGATAAAAGAGAATATCTTGGACAGATTGGTTTTAATGGTTTTGAATTGGGTGCAGAAGGTCCCATTAAAAAAGGTGGAAAAGCTTCATATTTGGCCAATTATAGATACTCTACTTTAGGTGTGTTCAAAGCAATTGGCCTAGATTTTGGAACAGGAGATGCTGTTCCTGAATTCCAAGATTTGACTTTCAAAATAAATGTTCCAACTGAAAAAGCAGGAATTTTTACACTTTGGGGTATCGGAGGAGTCAGTGATATCCATATTGCAGTAAAATCAGATGATGACGGTGGAGAAGTCTTTGCTAGAGATGGAACAGATATTACTTTTGGATCCAATACAGGAATTATCGGTGCTTCTCATACCTATTTCTTGGACAATAACACCTATACTAAATTGACCGTGGTTGCGTCTGGAACTGAATCTACAGGACAAATTGACTCTGTCAAACAAGATAATATTCATACCAACTTTTTTAATTTCCGACAAGTACAGACTAAGTATTCCGCCCATTTCAAATTTAATAAAAAATTGAATGTTCAAAATACAATCACAACAGGTATAATTTATGATTACATTGATTTATTCATAAAAGATAGTCTTTATGTTGCTCCAAATGGATTCGAATTGTCAAAAGATGTAGATGGTGGTTCTTCTTTGGTTCAAGTTTACGCAAACTGGCAATATCGCGCCAACGAAAAGTTGACTTTAAACCTTGGACTCCACAATCAATTCTATGCTTTGAATAATTCAAATAATATAGAACCTAGATTGGGAGTGAGATATCAAATCAATCCTAAATCAAGCTTTACTATGGGTGCAGGACTGCATAGTCAATTGCAGCCTGTGGGTACCTATTTTGTTCAGAACGAAACAGGTGTTGAGACCAATAAAGATTTGGATTTTTCAAAAGCATTTCATTCTGTATTAGGATATGAATGGCAATTTGCTCAAAATATGAGATTAAAAACCGAAATTTATTACCAATATCTTTACAATATTCCTGTCCAAAATTTCGACTCTCCATACTCCATATTAAATGGCGGAGCTGATTTTGTTATTCCTGGTGTGCCCAATTTAGTAAACGAAGGTAATGGTCAGAATTATGGTTTTGAACTGACTTTGGAAAAATTCTTTTCAGATGGATATTATTTTTTAACCACAGCATCTATTTTTGAATCTAAATATGCAGGAAGTGATGGAGTAGAAAGAAACTCTTTGTTTAATTCAAATTATGTTTTCAATGCACTTGCTGGTAAAGAATTTAAAATTGGTAAAAATACATTGAGCTTTGATACAAAAGTAACCTATGCTGGTGGGCGTAGATATACTCCTGTTGATTTAGAAGCTTCGGGTTTGGCGCATTATGAAATCTTGGATAATACCCAGATTTTTGAAAGTCAATATGATCCTTATTTTAAATTGGATTTTAAAGCATCTTTCAAAATGAACTTGAAGAAAATTTCCCAAGAATGGTCTGTTGATTTAACCAATATTACCAATCATCAAAATATTTTCCAAAAAAGCTATGAACCGAAAACGAATTCAATAAAGACTACTTATCAAAGAGGATTCTTTCCAAATATTCAATATCGAATTTATTTTTAATAAAATTAAAACAACTTTCCAAAAGTTTAGAACTTTTGGGAAGTTAAATTTAAATTTTATAAACATGAAAAAAATACTTATTCTACAAGGGCATCCTAGAAAAGACAGCCTTGTCAATGCACTAACACAAGCTTATTACGATGGAGCTAAAGAATTGGGATTCGATGTTGAACTTATACACTTAATCGATCTAAATTTTGATTTGATTCTTAGAGAAAAAGATCAAGTCTTAGAGCCTGATTTAAAAATGATGCAACAAAAAATAAAAGCGGCTGATCATCTCGTATTAGCATTTCCAACTTGGTGGTCAACCATGCCTGCCTTAGTTAAAGGATTTATTGATCGTGTTTTTTTGACTGGATTTGCTTTTCATTACAAAGGAAAAATACCAGATGGATTACTTAAAGGAAAAAGTGCTAGATTTATTATGACCATGGATACTCCTGAAATTTTATATCGTTTCCTTTTAGGTGGTCCAGGATTTACAATTATGAATAGGGGGATTCTGAAGTTTTCTGGATTTTCGCCTGTAAAACGAAGTATATTTTATAGTGTACGAACATCTACTCAAGAGAAACGAACAAAATGGTTAGAACAAATAAACGCTCTAGGTCGTAAAGGAATATAATGAATCTAAAGCAACACATAGAAAATCCAGCATGCATCATCGGTTTTAAGGATAAATGGGTGATGCGTATTGGTATCCCATTATTGGGTGGGTTGATACCTTTTGTTTTCTTTAATTTTCAAGATATTAATTTTAGTCGATTAATAATTCTGATGTTGTTTTCTATTATGAATACGTTTGTGTTTTGGAAAATGGACAAAGGGATAATTATCTATTTTAGAAAAAAAATACCTAGTCATAAAGAATATTCCAAGCGATTGATTTATCAATTTGGTGTGATTATTATCTTGACATTTATCGTTACCAATATAGTGATTTGGTTGCAAAGTTATATTCCACCCAATTATGATGATTTTAGTCCAAAAATCAATCAAATATATGCAGCGACCTACTCTGTGACCTTTTTTGTAATGGCAATTTATGAAGCTATGTATTTTTTCGATTTATGGAAAATTGAATTACTTGAAAATGAAAAGCTAAAAACAGAAAATACCAAGGCACAATTAGATGTCTTGAAAAATCAAATTAATCCACATTTTCTTTTCAATTCTTTTAATACATTGACGTCCATTATCCCAGAAAATTCAGAAACGGCAATCAAATTTACAAGTGAATTGTCTAAATTTTATCGTTTTATCCTAGAATTAAAAGGCAAAGAATTGATTCCCCTTTACAAAGAAATGGAATGTGTTGATTCGTTTATTTATTTACAAAAAATCCGTTTTGAAGAGCGTTTAAATATTGAAATTGATATTGATGATGAAGATTTAAAATTGTATATTGTTCCACTT
>CAMZLN010000044.1 GCA_947311465.1 uncultured Saprospiraceae bacterium | reverse complement strand
GTAACATCTATATTCGCGACGCCATCACTTGTTAAATTTGTCAAAGTAAACGTCTCCGTCCCTGTTTGACTACTTGGAGTAAATACTTGACTTGCTCCATTGTCTGTCGTAATCGTTATATCTCCCGATGGAGCATTCTCAAAAGTCAAAGTCACGGGTAAACTATAAGTATTTATCGCTACATCACATGTATTTGGTACGGCGGTGTCAATTGTTACGCTAGGAAGCAAAACAAACCCAATATCAAAACTATGATTATTTACACCTGGAATAGGAATATCTGTAGATAAAACATTTAAAATAACATTATCCCCTACAAGTACACCATCATTATCATTTAAATCAGCATTCGCACCTTCACCTGAATTAGCTGTTGATATAGTTAAAGAAGCTAGATTAGTCTGTACATTCCCCCCTACTACATTTGGAATTCTAACAGTATAATCTATTCCATTTTCCAACTCAGAAATATTGTATTTATGACTTGAAGTATTTGTGGCATTAGGATCATTAGAAAAAATATAATGCCCGTTTGCATCTGTAGTATCCGTCGCAATCACTACACCAGAAAACAAAAGTTCAACTATCACACCCGAGATTCCATTTTCACTAGGATCTTGAATTCCATCAGAATCAGCATCATCCCAAACAGTATTTCCTATTTCGATTGGAGCCGGAGGAAGTAATAGTTCAATATCCCCCATTCCACCTCCTTTACCTACTTCCATACTTGATGTAGTTTTTTCAATGGCATAATAATCTTGAATAGACCCATCTGTTGTAGAAAAGAATGTCACTCCATGGCTACTAGCATATTCTGATTGCCAACCACCAATAGGGTTAGGATCAAGAATAGTCATTGCCATTTCATTACTACCTTTCAAAATCTGAACAGAACCTTCCGCACTTTCTAAACTACCATCACCAGCAATATCATTATAAAATTCACCTGTCCCTTGGAAGCCATTATTACCAAAATTTACGGGACAAGTACCATAACTTTCCATTTCATATCCAGAACTAGTTTTACAAGCATGATAAATATCTCCTAAAACACTTGTCCAAACAAAAGTTCCAGAATTAGATTCGATCGTAAGAGCATCTGTAAATAAAATTAGTGCACTTCTGTCTAAAATAGCAATATTCATATTTCCATCTTTGTCAAATGCTATATCAGAAACAATCGCCTGAGGTAAAGCAAACCACCCTGTTCCAACGTTTTCTCTAAAATCAGACCATGTTGTAGACCAAGGAGCAAACTCATATAAAGCATCGCCCCTATCAATATTTAGAGGAAAAGAAATCTCTGTAGTAAATCCAGCAGCCACATTGTCAGGGTCAAAACTCACCACAAAACCTTCCAAGTCACTTGCTATTCCACCCGCAGATGCATCACACACTAACCCCAAATATCCTTTACCATTTTCGAATCGCAATCCCCAAGGACGTATTTCACCATTTGTACAACTTGGAATACCCGGTAAACTTGTAATTAAATACTGATCTACTGGTCCTGGTAAATTAGTCGCAACAGGATCACTTACGTCTATTTTAATTAATGATTTTTGATTTAAATTAACCACCCATAACTCATCTGTTCCAGGTCTCATATCCATATCTCCAAAAGATACTTTAGCAACTTTTTTTGCTGCATCCAAATCAGGAGTATTATATGAAGGCACAAGATAATCTTCTTCAATACCCGTATTTCCAGGATCATTTTCACAACCACCACCTCTACAAACAGATCCTAAATCTATTGTACCTCCACTAGCCGTAACAATTCCATCCAAATCAAAACTATGTACTACAGAGCCCGGTAATGTCGATCTATCAAAAACATATATATAACCTAACCCATCAGCAATTTCTACATTTCTTCGCAAAAATGTAGATGCAAAAAAGCGATTATCTGTATTTTGATAAGCTAATCCCCAAGTTCCCCCTACTTCATCTAATGTTGCACAAGTATCTGGAGTTGGCCCAGGATAAGTTCCATCAAAATCTGGATCTCCAATATTTTGTTGAGAATTATTATACTCAAAAGCATATAGACCAGCTCTAGAGCTTCCTGACATACTTCCTGTAGTCCATGAGGGAATAATCATAGATGGATTTGATGTATCAGAAAAACTAGCGGGATCAAAGATTCCAAAATTCACAGCTGAATTTGGAGCTTGAACCACTTGAACAGAACTATAACCTCCTACATCAGGGCTTTCCTTCAAATATGAAGGCCAACCACTAAATTCTATTCGATAATATGTACCCGTTGTAGCTGCAATGCTCCAAGAACCATCATTGGCAGTAGTCGTAGAGACCCCTCCTGGAAATAAAGTAACAATAACGCCTCCCACCCCATTTTCATTGGCATCTTTAACACCATATGTATTTAATGAAGTTCCATCAACAGGTAAGTCTTGAAAAACAAAACCACTCACTTGACCATACAATGAAGAAAACGAAAATAGAATTAAAAACTGAGCTAATAATTGTTTGCAAATAGTTATATTCATTTATTTATTTTTTTTTATAATCAAAAGTCTTACAAAACAACACTTTAATAAACCCAATATTTATGCCAATTACATATCTGATGAAAAATAATATAATAAATCCAACATTCTCCCTTGTTTTTAAAGCAAAAAAATTAAAATCTGAACATTTATTTCCACACAATTCCTTATTATAAAATGCCGACATCTACATAACCAAAAAAAAGCGTATCCCCATTTAGAATGGAAATACGCTTTTTAAAAGTTTTTTTAGTGTCTAATTCATCTAATCTAATTCCTAACCACATCAACAGGTAAGCATATCTCCGGACAAACCGCCGCCGTACCAAATCCAAAATCAAAATCATGATTGTTGCTACCGCTTCTAGTAATACTAGATGGTAACACAGAAACACCTGCGGCATCTCCAAAAATAGTTCCGTCACTATCATTCCAAGTGGCATTTACACCTTCTCCGATTCCATTTTGTGATAAAGTCATTGTTCCCAATACTGCTTGTTTGGATGCACCCTGTACATTTTCAATCACAATAGAATAACTCCCCCCAGGAACTAATCCAGAAATACCATATCTATGACTTGATGTACTGGTTTGTTGGGCATCATTACTGAAAATATATTTTCCATTTACATTGGTTGTTGCAGAATCTAAAACAATTTGAAAAGTATCAAACAATTTAACTTTCACCCCAGCAATTCCGTTTTCTCCAGCATCTTGAATACCATTTGAATTGGCATCATTCCAAACTAAATCCCCCACTTCCACGGGAGCTGCTTCTGTTAATAATTCAATATCTCCAATACCAATTGCTTTTCCAAAACCAGGAGTTTGAGTATAATATGATCCCGAATACCAATTATCAATAGAACCATCCGTTAAATTATTGGCAACAAAACCTTGTGTATTCCAATAATCTGCCCCGTTGATTCCTTCTGGATGCGGGTCAACCATTGTAGAAAGGAGCATATTTGAGCCTTTCAAAAGTGCTAAAGAGCCAATACTTGCTTCTTCATTGGCATCTCCCCCTTTGTCATTAAAAAATTCTCCGTTACCCATTGGGTTTTTATTTTTAGTACCATTATAATTCATTGTGGTACAATTGGTCATTCCTTCTACTTCAAAAGTTCCACCATTATTACAAACTTTAAGCACTTCTCCCCTTTCTACGGTTTTAATTATAGTATTGTCTCCAGATAAAGGTCGATAATTTTGATACCCAATTTGATGAGCCATTCTATCCATTATTCCAAGATACATGTTTCCGTCTTTATCAAACTCAATATCACTCAACATAGGTTGTGGATATAAAACTGAATTTCCATCAATGGTAAAAATTGTACCTGCACCATCATTGTACGTATCTGTCCAATATCCGAAAGAATAATCCATCCCATCTGTAGATTCACGTAAATATTCTAGATTAAAGGTCAATTCCGTAGTAAAACCAGCAGCCATATTATTTGGGTCAAAACTGAGTACATAAGCATCTAAATCGGTATCATTTTGTGAAATACTTGCATCACAAACGCATCCCAAATATCCTTTTCCATTCATAAATTTCAAAGCAAAAGGACGTAAACTGCCACCTGTACAAGAAGGAGGAGACATAGACGAAATTAAGTATTGATTTACTGGTCCAGGAACGGAAGCCGAGTTTCCACTCACATCTACAGATATCAATGCATTTTGATATAAATTCACCAACCACAAAGTATTGGTAGCTTGATCCATTTCTGCATCCCCAAAACTCATTTTTCCAACTTTTCCAAAAGCATCCAAATCTATAGAACGCATGCTTGGGTCATCATTCAAAATATAATCGGCAGAACTCGTTCTATCAATTGAGCCTAGATCTATATTCGCACCACCATTTGCGGGAGTTACTCCTTGTAAATTAAAAGTATCCGCCAAAGTTCCAGTTCCAGATGAATAATCTAAGATATAAACATATCCTGGACCTTCTGCAAAACCACTATGTCGTTTTAAGAAAGAAGCAGCAAATAATCTTTGTTGATTTTTCTGAAAAGCGAGTCCCCAAACAGAGCCCACTTGGTCAATAGTAGCATCATAGGAAGGAACTGGTCCTGTACCTTGATTACCATTATTGGTAAAATCAGCATTCAATCCTGTACTTGCCATGGGTGTTGAAAATAAAGCAAAGTTTGTCTGTCCATTCCCTGTTCCGTTGATAAAATGAGATAAAACTACACTAGGATTAACGGTTGAAGAATAATCAGTTGGATTATGTAAACCAAAACTCACAGTTGCTGGAGCAGTTGCGAATTGTACATTACAATTGCCTGCATCTCCTTCAGGGCTAGGTTCTAAATAGCTTGGCCAATTACTAAATTCAATTCGTGCATCTCCAGTGGCTGTCAAACTATATGTTCCATCTGAAGCCGTAGTTGTAGTTTCTCCACTTGGAAAAGCCGTAACTGTGACACCTTCTACTCCGATTTCGTTTGAGTTTAAAAAACCATAGATATTCAATGCTGTTGAATCAACAGGCAAATCTTGATAAACCGTTCCGCTTAGTTGTGCATTTATTAATGTGACTCCTAAAATTTGGAATACAATTAACAATAAAAAATTTTTCATAATAGAATTTGTTTGTGCTTAAATGAATTACAATTTGAGGGAATTGCTCACGCATATGTATGTAAAAATCATGCCATATATTTGAATTAAGCATTAGGAATTTAAGGATTTCCTCATGGTAAGACGGATGAAATATATTTCAACAAAGATTCTT
>CAMZLN010000043.1 GCA_947311465.1 uncultured Saprospiraceae bacterium | reverse complement strand
GGAAATTCAACTCATCCCCTAATCTAAGGAGCAAGGAAGTTGCGACTGACTCATCTTATAATCTTTTTCACCACAAAGAGTCCTTTTGGAATATCAATTGCCACGAATGCACGGATGCTATTCATACACGTTTGACGAAATGAATTTCATCGGACCTATGGACAAATGAAATAAATTTCATTTCGCCCAAACAGCGTAGCGTAGTTTGTATGATACCGTATGGAATGTTTTTACCACATAGAGCACGAAGATCACAAAGTTAAAATACTGTATTTACTCAGGCGCCTCATAAGGCATCTTCTTCTTACTCAAAATTCGACGATATCTCTCAGGATGCAAACGAATATCCTTCACCAATAAATCTAAATCAATAACCGTCTTATTGATTTCATCGTACAACTTCTTATCATTTATCAATAAACCAAGTGTCCCTTCCTTAGAATTAATTTTCTTTAAAACATCTGAAAGTGATAAAACCGCTACATCTATACCATCCATAGAAGTATTTAATTTTACAAATGAAGCCTTGGCAGATTTAATAGTTTCTGTCGTTTCTTTGATTGTAACGTCTAGATTAGATGCTTTGATTTGTGCTGAAATACTAGCAACATTGTCTATAATTCTATTGATTTCTGTATTCTTTTGGGCTATATTGGACGTAACCAATGATAAATTGTTCAGAAGAGCATCAATTTTATTGGCAGATTGACCAATCATTCTATCCAATTTCAATGTAGTAGATTTTAGATTGGTAATTATTGTCTTAATGTCATCTACAGCTTCGTTTCCACCTTGACCTGTTCCAGAAAACTGAGCTTTCAAACTATCTACCAATTCTCGCATTCCTTCGTTCGCAACATCCATATATGCTTTCATATCATCAGGAGTACCTGCCATTGACTGCATAAAATTTCTTAACCTGCCTTGAAGACGATCTCCATCTTGAGCGCAATTGCTTCCATCACAGGGTTCGTTGTACCTAAGATAAATGCCTTTTCCACCCATCATATTGGTACTTACAATCTCGGCAATGGTGTTTTTTGGTATCATCGTTCCATTATCTAATGCTAAGACCACTTCCAATTTACGGTTGTCATCTGGTTTTTGATAAATTTCTCCTACGATTCCTACTTGAAATCCATTTATAAAGACACCCGCTGATCTAGATAATCGATCAATTTGATCATATTCAACATAATAACGATCTGCGGTAGAGAAAACATTTTTCCCTTTTAAAAATTTGTATCCAAGAATCAAGGCAGTGATAGCAATGATTGTTAGTAGTCCGATTTTAGCTTCTTTTGACATAATCAATTTATAATTCAAGTTCGATAACCAATATTACTTACCAATAAATAAATAGTGATTTGGTAAAATATGTGCAAAAATAGTCATTTCAAAACAAAGTCCTAATTTTCGACCGTATCTTTATACGATTGAAAGGCCTCAAAGATTGCAAAAGCCATCTTTTTTTGTCCATTTGTTGTCGCCAAATCTTTATTATCCTTAGAATTTGTCAAATATCCCGTTTCAATTAGAACACTTGGCATCGTCGTTTGGCGCAAGACTACAAAACCTGCTTGTCGTACACCACGGTTTTTCAAAACGGTATTATCACGGATTGCATCTCCAATTTGCGAAGCAAAAAATATGCTTTGTTCTAGAAATGCATTTTGATACATTGATAAAACAATGTGATTTTCATCCGAATTTGGATCATAGCCATCGTAATTAGTTTCAAAATTTGATTCCATTAAAATAGAAGCATTTTCTCTTTTGGCAATTTCTAAATTTTCTGTTGCAGTATGTAAACCCATAACATAAATTTCGGAGCCATGAATTTGACTCGCATTTTCCATCGCATTACAATGAATTGAAATAAATAGATCTGCTTCTAGTTCATTTGCCAATTCTGCTCTTTTGTATAACGGGATAAAAACATCAGTGGAGCGTGTATAAATAATTTCTACATTAGGAAATTGAGTAGCTATTAAATTTCCTAATTCTAAGGATATCTTTAAGGCAATATCTTTTTCCATTGTTTCCGATCCCAAAGTACCGCTATCCTTGCCACCATGTCCTGGATCAATGACAATTTTTTTTATTCGATACTCAAATTGGTATTCATCAAAATCTTTGATAAATTTGTGATAAACTTTAACGTTTTCATAACAGCACGAATTAGCAACTATGCTCGTTAATGTATATATTGAAACTTGTTTGCTCTCAGCCTTGAATGTAAGACTGATTATGAAAACAAAAAATAAAAATATTTTTCTCATTTTACTAGATTGATGGTTGTCTGTGCATTATCCATACAAATTACATGACAAAATTACTTATTTTGTCGAAAAACTTACTTTTTTTACTCATTATAACATGTTTTTATGTGTTGTAATTTTGTTATTTGTAAATATCCAATCTGGTTTTTCGCAAATTCAAGATACTATTCCTTTTATCGATAGTTTGTCTATAGCGATGGATACAACCAAAATGGATACTATTTCTCATAATATTGTCAATGTAAATATTTCTAAAGATGCACTTAATGATCCTGTAGAGTATGAAGCTAGAGATTCAATGATTTATGATATCGAAGGTAAAAGAATTCATCTTTTTGGAAATGCATCTGTGAAATATACTACATTGACCATTACTGGGGATTATATTATTTTTGATTATGATAAAAATGAAGTCATTGCTAGTTATACAATGGATAGTTTATTTCATAAAAATGGCATACCTGAATTTCAAGATGGGGAGCAAAAATTTACGGCAGATAGTATGCGATACAATTTTATCACTCGAAAAGGTATCGTGTATGATGTTACTTCGCAATACAATGATATGTATATCCATGGGGGAAAAGCTAAATTTATAAGTAAAGATACAACTCAAGTAGAAAGACAAAATGATATCATTTATAGTAAAAATGCTATTTTTTCAACTTGTGATGCTCCAGAACCACATTTTGGAATCCGTAGTAAAAAACAAAAAATGGTTCCTGATAAAGTGGTTATTGTAGGTCCATCCAATCTCGAAATTGCAGGTATCCCTACACCTTTGTGGTTGCCTTTTGGTGTTTATCCAATTTCGAAAGAGAGACACCACGGACTCGTTTTTCCAAATATTTATGGTTGGGATGGACAAAAATCTTCTTTTGGGTTTCAAGGGCTGGGGTATTATTATCCAATCAATGATAAAATGGATGCTCAAATTACTGGGGATTTATTTTTTAATGGATCTTGGGGAACACAATTTACAACTAACTATAAACAACGATATAAATATGGGGGAGCGTTTGGATTAGGCTATTCTCACAACATAATCGGTGGTGCAACTGGAAGACCTGATACATTAAATTCCTTTAAAATTAATTGGGTACATACTCAAGATTCAAAGGCACATCCACTTCGTTCATTTGGTGGATCTATTAATATTCAAACCAATGGTTTTCAAAAAATAAATAATGATGATGCACGAAATGTGTTGCAAAATCAACTTAGTTCAAATGTAAACTATAGCCAACGATTTAGAAATCATCCTACGATGAATTTTACGGCTAGAATGAGTCATTCGCAAAATACAAGTACAAAAATTGTAAATCTAAGTTTACCGGAATTGTCATTTAGAACGGGAACGCTTTTTCCTTTTAAAAGAAAAGAAAGAATTGGAGAAGAAAAATGGTACGAAGATATTTCATTCACATCAACTACAGAAGCAAAAAATAAATTTGTAACTACGGATACAACTATTTTTACTCAAAAAACTTTAGATGAAGCGCAATTTGGATTCAAAGAGGATGTGAGAATCAATAAGTCTTTTAGAATTCTGAAATATTTTAATCTTGTTCCGAGATTTTCTTATACAGGTGTTTTAATTCCTAGAACAATGGATAAAGAATTTAATCCTGGATACACAATTTTGACGGATACTATCTATAATATCGATTCGACAGAAATTTTATACAAATATGATACCACAAGTTATGGAGAAACAGCAGATTTGTTTGAAACCACATGGTCGCATTTTCATAGTTTGAATACGGGTGCATCTTTAAGCACCAAACTATATGGGACATGGCAAAAGGGGAGTGGCTTTTTTAGAGGTATTCGGCATGTGATGTCACCAAGTTTATCATTTAATTATTCTCCAAGCAGTGGGGAAGATTTTGGATATTTTAAGGATCTATATCGCATTGACAATAATGGAATGTTGGATACGCTGAACTATTCTATTTTTGAAAAAAGTGTATATGGAAGACCTTCAACTCAAGGAAAACAAAAAGCATTAAGATTATCGATTGGAAATACTATAGAAGGGAAATATTTTTCAAAAAGAGACTCTACTGATAAGAAGTTTAAAATAATTAAAAACTTTACTTTCTCAACTGGATACAATTTTGCAGCGGATTCTTTTCAGATAAGTGATTTAACTATTTCTGGAAGTACAACACTTTTTAAAGGCTTTACCACTTTGAATTTTGGAATAAACTGGAGCCCTTATGGGATAGATGATAATAATCAAAAAGTAAAGGAATTGTACTTTGATCAAACAGGAAAATTGGCTCGATATATTGGAGCCCATGCCCGATTCAATACTTCTATTAATCAAAGGAATATTTCTCAACTTTTCTCAAAGGACAAAACAAATCAATCTAAAAAGAAGAAAAATACTATTAACAAAGAAGATGATTTATTAGAAATAATTAAAGGCTTTACAATCAGACATACTTTTAATTTGCAATTTGGAACTACCTATAATCCAGATACTATTTTCATCAGTCAAAATTCTTTGACCTTGCAAGGGAATATTCCTTTGACAGACAAATGGAGTATCACTTTGGGTAATATATCTTATAATTTCAAGTTGAATAAATTGGTCTACCCTGATGTAGGCTTTCATAGAAATTTACATTGTTGGGAAATGGGTATGAACTGGCGTCCATCTCGGCAGAGTTATAGATTTTATCTTCGTGTGGTACCATCATCAACATTTAATTTCTTGAAAATACCTTGGGAAAAACGTGAAAGTGATGGATATAGACCACTATAATAGTAGGTTTTACCTTATTTTTTAGTTAAAAATGACTTATTAGCGGACAAAACAGTTATTTACCACTTCATCTATTGAAAAGTTCTATTATTTTTTGTATCTTTAGAAAAGCAAATTCTTGATAGGAATAAAGCATTTTCATTTTTGTATCAATTAATGAATTTTTAAAATAATAACTTACCAATTCTTAATTCCTATCAACAAAAAATATCCCTTATTTTTTGTTGCTACCATTATGAAAATTTTACAATCTTAACAAAACAAAATTATGAACATCTTTACTCTAAGGCACTCTCTTTTTAGTGCTCTTCTTCTACTCCTATTTATTCAGATTGGAAACAGCCAAAGTACACCGTGTACTGCTTATCGATATAATAATATTGGTTTTAGTGAATGCCCTGGGACAATCGTTTGTGATATTGCTAACCAGCATTCATTGACAAATTTTACTAGTGCTGCATTACCATATGGGGATACTGATGGGGATGGATTTTTGGATTCCAATGATAATTGTCCTTATGTATCCAATCCAACTCAAATGGATAGTAATTCTAATGGAATTGGTAATGTATGTGAAGGAATTGGGGGATACATAAATTCGCCTTGTGGTGTAGAACCTGCAAATGCAGGTGATGTAGTTTGGGTGCAATTTGATTTGCCTAGATGTGGAAATAGTTTCTATATGAATATTAATGCTCCAGGAGTTTCATGGGCACTATATTATTCTACAGCTTCGCAACAACCAAATCTAAGTAGATGTAACTTGTTACAAGGAGATTGTCATAGCCTCGCTTATTCAGGTTATTGTGGTGCTGGAGGAGTACCTTCATTTATAAACGCACCAGCAAGTAACACCACAAGTTATACAAATTATTATTTAGTAGTTTTTGCACCAAAACCAGCAGCAATAACTGCTATTTCCTTTAATGTAATCATTACTGGAGCTTGTAGTACTGGAAGTTTCTTGGATGTTGTTTGTCCTTCTACCAATCAAGTTAATCTCTCGTGTATCTCGGATATGCCAAAGAAGAACCCTAGCATTACAAATTTTAATGCGCTAGATTCACAATCAAGAATCATTGATTATTGTGGAACGCTTTCTATTACTTCTCAAGATTTTATTACAGGAGGTTCAGGATGTTTTTCAGATCCTAAATACATTCGCAGAGAATATTATGTAGAAGATGACAATCAAATGGAGACATGTAATATGTATTTTAAAATAGAAGCACCTTCTGGTCCAGAAATTACTTGCGGACCGTATGATGGTAATTATGTGAAATGTCCTGATGATATTCATCCTTCAGTTGATGATGTAACTTTTACCGCAGGATGCCCCGATGGTGCTAGTATATCTATTTCTGAACCTGATATTATTGAAGTGGGTGGACCTACATGTGATTTGACTTGCTACCATTATACATATACAGTCGTAGATGAATGTGGTGCAACCGCAACATGTAGTAAAGTTTGGGTTATTTATGAAGGTGGTCCTCATTTTGAAACCTGTAAAGATACTTTATACTTACAGTGTGGAGATCCTCATATTAATGAAAAACAAGTTATCAAAGATTGGTTGGCTGATGCTGAAGCGATAGGTGGCTGTGGGGAAACTATGACGGTAGGCAATAATTATGACCGTGATGTATTTAGAGATACTTGTGGTCTAGGAAGAATTCATGAAGTAATGTTTATTGCAAAAGATGATTGTGGGAGACGTGATACTTGTTATAGTGCAATTTTTATTACGGATAGTAAACCTCCTTCTTTTGCAGGGAAACCTAAAGACAAATCTGTAACATGTAATGATGATGTAGATGCTATTTGGAATACTTGGATTGAAACTAATGGTGGTAACGGAAATGCAGCTGATTGTTGTAGTGAAGTCCATTGGACACATGAACCAGATAATTATAGTATGCCTTGTAATGGAGAATCGGGGATTACAGAAGTTACTTTCTTTGCTTGGGATGATTGTGGTCTTTATAATTCAAAAACAGCAACATTTACTGTTTCAGGTGAGGCTATGGATGATTTAGTACTCTCGAACAATGCTGTTGATATGACGGTAGAATGTGATAAAAATGTTGATTTTAATATCGCTTTAAATACTTGGCTGGATAATCATGGAGGTGCTTTAGCTACCGGAGGTTGTGGAAACTCATGGTCATATAATTTTACTAAAGGAGATCCACTTACTCAAACTTGTAGTCCTTCTACTGGTTTTGTTGATGTGACTTTTACCGTTAATGGTTGTGATGGAGCTTTAGAAACAACTGCAAAATTTACCGTTGAAGATACAACACCTCCTACTATTGAAAATGTTCCTGCTGATGGGAGCATGATTACTGCAACAGATAATTGTTCAGCAGATGATGCCTTGACGATTACATCTTCAGATATGGGTAATGCTACTGGTTGTAATATGACAAGAACATGGACTGTGACAGATGAATGTGGAAATTCGGCTACAGCTACTGTTGATCTTTCAAATGGTGGGGCAGATACAACTCCTCCAAATTTTACATTTATTCCTGATTCAAAAAC
Organism: uncultured Saprospiraceae bacterium; assembly: GCA_947311465.1. Lineage (GTDB taxonomy): Bacteria > Bacteroidota > Bacteroidia > Chitinophagales > Saprospiraceae > CAMZLN01. Next base: position 6,899 of record CAMZLN010000043.1, on the reverse strand, counting down.
GATTGATTGTAATTCAAATGCGGATTTTGGTACGCCTACAGCTACGGATGCTAATGGTGTAACTATCACTCATACAGATGAAGAAATTGCAAGTGATTGTGCAAATGGAAAAAGTGTAACTAGAACTTGGACTGCAACGGATGAATGTGGAAATAGCTCTACTGCTTCTCAAACGATTTCTTTTAGTGATAATGAAGCTCCTACTTTTACCTATTTACCTATTGATTTAACTTTACATTGTGATGGTGATTTGACCATCCCTATGGCAACCGCTACTGACAATTGTAGTGGTGCTGCAACTGTGACTTTTACGGAATGGCTAAATGATGGTGCAGTCAAAGAGAATTGTAATAATGATTATGGTTATGATATTTATAGAGAATGGACTGCAACGGATGCTTGTGGAAATACAACAAAAGTAACTACTGTTGCTTGGGCTGTCCCTGAAGGATATAAAGGCCCTGTATTTGGTGATAGACCAGAAACAAAAGATAGAATCATTGGTTGTCAAGAAGATGCTAATTTTGGAGAAGCTCATTGTACAACGGCATGTGGAAATTTAACTTTAGTTTTTGAAGATTCTGAAATTTTAGATGATTGTAACGGGAAATCGTTTTCAAGAAAATGGACCGCTGTTGATGATTGTGGAAATGTTTCTACAATGACGCAGACATTAACTGTGCCTGCCGATAATGAAGCTCCTGAAATAACTTTTGTTCCTGAAGATATTCAAATAGCTTGTGGCGAAACATTTGTATTTGGAACACCCGAATGTAAGGATAATTGTACCGTTGGTATCAACCATTTTGACGTGAATTTTGAAGATAAGAAAGTGGATGGTTGTACGACTGAACGAACTTGGTTTATTTCAGACGCATGTGGAAATATGGCTACTACTTCACAGAGAATTACGGTGATGGATGATGTTGCTCCTGAATTTAAATATCAATTGGAGGACAAATCAGGAAATTGTAACGCAAATTTAGAATTTGATACTCCTGAAGCGCAAGATCAATGTAGTACTGTTGAATTAACTTTTGAAGATAAAATGACAACTTTAGATTGTGGAACTTCTACAACAAGAACTTGGTCGGCAACGGATGGATGTGGAAATGTGAAATCATTGACTCAGACTATTGTTTTGGAAGATACGGAAGCTCCTGTATTTGAATCTGTTTTGGAAAATAAAGTAATTAATTGTGGCGAAGAAATAGTTTTTGATACGCCTGTTATTACTGATGATTGTTCTGAAGTTAGCATGAATAGTAAAGATGAAATTACTACTTTAGAATGTAAAGTTGTTCATATTAGAACATGGAATGCATCTGATGTTTGTGGAAATGCAATTGAAATGTCTCAATCAATTACGGTTGAAGATAATACAATTCCAGTTATTACATTCAAGCCTGAAGATTTTACAGTCGACTGCTTAGGTGATTATGTATTTAATACTCCGACAGTAGAAGATAATTGTTCCGAAGTATCAACTACATCTGAAGAAAATTTGGTAAGTGGAACTTGTGAATCAAAGCACACTAAAACTTGGACATTTACAGATGCTTGTGGAAATGCAGTAGATTATACTCAAACTATAACGATTGTTGATAATGATGCACCTGTATTTGTAAACGCTCCTGAAAATAGAACGATGACAAGTGCTGAATTATTGGAATTTGAAATGCCTACAATTGAACTTTCAGATCAATGTTCTTCAACAGATGATCCATCTTTTACTATTACTTATCCAACTAATTCTTGTGACAATGAAATTATTTATACATGGTTGGCAAATGATGCTTGTGGAAATTCTAGTGAACATACAATGATTATTACTATCTCTGATATTGAAGCAAGTTTGGGTATGGATACGCCAACAGAAATTAAATGTGGAGATGAAATAGCATTGGATTTAAGTATCGATGGCGGTATTGCTCCTTATGAAATTTCTTATACTATTGAAGGAAGTGATGGATGGGAAATTCTTGAAATTGATAATCAAAAGATAGTGGTGAATTCTGCAGAAGGATCAGCAGTTGTGAAATCAACCGTTACTACAAAAACGGGTTGTACTACTACAAAGGAAGTTGATTTAGTTTGTATTAAAACATCAAGTTTGGATATTTTTGAGTCGATTTCTAATTTTGAAATTTCGCCAAATCCAGCTACTAATGAGTTGATGGTTACTATTGATAATCAATATTTAAAATCTGGAAGTATTATTATTATGAATATTTTGGGAAAAACTCAGTTGAAGCAAGATATTAATTTGAATTCAGGTAAAAATGAAATTCTTATTGATATTAATAACCTCGTACAAGGAACTTATTTAATTGGTTTAGAATCCAATGATAAACAATATTTTACTAAATTTACTAAGGTGACTCCTTAAAAAGAGATATTTTAAAATAATTTTAGATGCTTGGAATCAATTTGATTTCAAGCATCTTTTTTTTATCTTTACTTTCAATGAAATTAGAAGGAAAAAATATACTAGTAAGAGATTGGATAATGGATGACCTGAAATTGTATAAATTTTGGAATACAGGTTATCATTTATGGATGGATTTCGATGGTCCTTATTATCCTAAAATGGAAGATTATGAATTGCAATTTAATGTGGATTACATTACAAAGGTCATTGAAAATAAACGTAGAACTAAACCCCGACGTAGATTAGTCATTGCCTTAAAGGATACCAATCAATTGATAGGAACTATTTCTTGGTATTGGCAAAGTCAAGAAACCAATTGGAAATCTATAGGGCTGGCGCTCTATGATGAGAAACAATGGGGGAGAACTTACGGCTTTCAAGCTTTAAAATTATGGATTGATTATTTATTTGAAGCTGATTCTGATATGGTACGATTAGATCTTAGAACATGGAGTGGGAATATTAGAATGATAAAATTGGCGGAAAAATTGGGGTTTCAAGAAGAAGCTAGGTTTAGGAAAGCTCGTATTGTAAAGGGGGAATATTTCGATGGAATTGCAATGGGTATTTTAAAAGAAGAATGGAAAACGCTTTGGGAATATGAAAGTAAAGTTTAGTATAAAATATCTCTTGCTATTTGTTTTATTGTTAATCATTGAAATTCTAATCGCAATTTATGTCCATGATCGATTTATTCGTCCTTATTTTGGAGATGTTTTGGTTGTTGTTCTAATTTATGCATTTGTCAGAATTGTGTTTTCAGAAGATTCAAAAAAAGTAATCCATCGAATTGCTTTGGGCTGTTTGATATTTTCCTTTTTAATTGAGATAGGGCAATACTTTAATTTGGTTGACTTATTAGGGCTTGGACATATTAAAATTGCAAGAATTATTATAGGAACAGGATTTACATGGTGGGATATGTTGGCATATTTTGGAGGGTATTTGATGATACTTTGGTTGGAGTTTTCATTTTTACAGCAATCTAAATCGTGAATTTCTTATCATTCAAAAGCATGTGATTTCCCTTGACTAAAATGGATGTACCATTTGGATAAACAGGTAAAAATGCATCTTTGTAAAAAGTAGCTGTTTCTTTTTTGTCTTTCTCTGTGTATCCCAAGCGATTTGAAATCAAAATACCATTTTCTGTCAATAGCTTTTTTGTTTGTATTAAAAAATCAACTTGTTCAAATTGGTTTGGAACTATATCATCTATAAATAAATCTACTAAAATCATATCATATTTTTGCTGGGTTTGAGCAACATACAATAATGCGTCTGTGCAAATGATTTCCATTGGGGAATGAATTTTGGAAAGTGTATATTTCTCTGCAAGATAGACTACTGCTTCGTCAATTTCTATAGCAGTAAATTCATATTCACTTGGATGGGACTGTTCTAGGATATATGGAATACTACCCATTCCTAGTCCAAGGATTAAAACTTTTTTTGGTTTTATTTGAGATAGATTGATTTGCTGAAAAGCACCTGCAAAATTACTGTATTTGTCTTCATAGGAGTAAACTGCATTGAAAGAACAAAGCTGATATCTTCCTTCCTTGAATAATAGATACAATTCTCGACTATGTTCACTTTGGGTTGTTTCAATATGAAATTCGTGAAAATAACTTGCTATTTTTTTCCAATAAGGCTGTTTCATTTTTTTTATCAAATTAATTAATCATGGCGAAATTTAGATGATTGCTCAAATACATTTTCCATTATAGCCTTATCTATGTCCGTCAACGGAATTTCTCTTCTTACCATCACTTTTTCCATTGTATCAAATGCTTTTTCTAATTTGTAAGTCGAAACCCCACTGTGTCCACCCCAAGAAAATGATGGCACAAAGTTTCGAACAAAATCAGATCCAAAAATATTGCAAGAAACGCCAATGATAGTTCCTGTGTTAAACATGGAATTGATTCCACATTTAGAATGATCTCCCATTACTAATCCACAAAATTGAAGACCCGTTTTGATAAAACGCTCTTCAGGATACGCCCACAATTTTACTTCTGAATAATTATTCTTTAGATTGGAGCAGTTTGAATCGGCACCCATATTTACCCAATTGCCTAAAACAGAATTTCCTAAATAACCTTCATGCCCTTTATTGGAATAGTCCATTATCACGGAGTTATTAATTTCACCTCCTGCCTTTGAGAATTTCCCAATGGTCGTAGCACCATATATTTTTGCACCCATTTTTACTACGGCATTATCACAGATTGCAATAGGTCCTCTCATTGAGGTACCTTCCATGACTAAACAATCTTTGCCAAAATAAAGTGGTCCATTGGTCGCATTTAGGATAACTCCTTCTACGATAGCTCCTTTTTCTATGAAAATATCGCCATTTCCAATGACAGTATTTGTATTACTGATTTTACAGGATTTTCGACCTTTAGTCAGTAATTCAAAATCATTTTGAATAGCAATATCATTGAATTTGAAAATATCCCAAAGGTTATTGATCTTTACAAAAGGAGTGTCTCCAACTTCAAAGCCTTGCAACTCTTCAATTTCTTCATTATTCATCAATAAATCAAATTGACTTTCTGACAATCTTGCTGCTATAAGATTTCCATCTTGTAAAAGCGCCTCGTTAAATTCTAATTGAGTGATTAATGTAACCAACTCTTTGGAGGGTAGAACGGAGCCATTTATTACAAAATTATTATCCGTAATCTCAATAGGATATTTATCATCTAAATAATTTTGAGTAATATATGATACCGTGCCATTAAGAATTTGCTCCCACTTTTCTTTTATTTTGAGAATGCCAACTCTTAATTCTGCAACAGGTTTGGTGAACGTTAGGGGTAGAAGATACTCTCTTTGTTCATCATCGAATAATATGATATTGACCATTAGTGGGTTTCATTTTGTATGAGCTAATTAGATTACAATGCTAATTTAAAGGAATATTTTTTCAGTAAAGTAGTATTATATAGCAAAGATGATATATATGTTGCTCTTTTGCAATTATTTAGTATAAAAAAAAGCCCCAATCAATGATTGAGGCTTTTAATATCTTTTAAAAATGGATTTATTCGTCCATATTCTTTTTAGCAAATTTTGTGCTACCAAACTTCTTGTTAAATTTATCGATACGTCCTGCTGTATCTACAAACTTCATTTTTCCAGTAAAGAATGGATGAGATTCAGAAGAGATTTCCAATTTTACCAATGGATACTCTACTCCTTCTAATTCAATTGTTTCCTTTGATTCTGCACATGATTTAGTAATGAAAACAAAATCATTAGACAAATCTTTGAATACAACTTTTCTATAAGTCTCAGGGTGAATTCCTTTTTTCATTTTAAATTATATTTTCTTTTTCAAAAATTAACTGATTGCTGACCAGTTTCGGAGTGCAAAGATAATGTATTTTTATGATTAATGGAAGTTTTTAGTGAAAAAAGAAATATTGTTTATTTTAGTTCTATTCTATTTGGAATAATGTAACGCTATTCATAAACATGGCACACCAAATGGAGTGAGACCCTTATTAGAAATGTTTTTATGTTCAATTACACAATATTGAAATTTTATAATTAAATTCGCATCATTGCTAATCAAAACAATAGAAAATGAAATTATTAGAAGGGAAAACTGCTTTAGTTACTGGTGGGTCAAGAGGTATTGGAACTGGAATCGTTAGAAAATTTGCAGCAGAAGGAGCAAATATTGCTTTTACATATCTTTCATCAGAAGAGAGTGCAAAAAAAATAGAAGCAGAGTTAAATGCTATGGGTATCAAGGCTAAAGCCTATAAATCTGATGCAAGTTCTTACGAGCAAGCAGAGGAACTTGTCAAAAATGTGATGGAAGATTTTGGTGATTTAGATATTCTTGTTAATAATGCGGGAATTACAAAAGATAATTTATTGATGAGAATGTCTGAAGATCAGTGGGATCGAGTTATAGATATAAATTTAAAATCAATATATAACCTAACCAAGCAAGTGATTAGACCTATGATGAAAAAAAGATGGGGGTCTATTATAAATATTAGTTCTGTAGTTGGTGTTTTTGGAAATGCTGGTCAAGCAAATTATGCTGCATCAAAGGCGGGTGCTATAGGATTTACCAAATCAATTGCAAAGGAACTGGGTTCTAGGAATATACGCTGCAATGCCGTTGCTCCAGGTTTTATTGAAACTGATATGACGCATGAATTGGATGAAAAAACGAAAGCAACATTTTTGGCAAGTATCCCATTAAGAAGATTGGGGATGACAGATGAAGTGGCGAATGTTTGTTTGTTTTTGGCTTCTGATATGTCAAGTTATGTATCTGGGCAAACATTAAGTGTTTGTGGAGGATTGAATGTATAAAACGAAAAAAGCATTTCGATGAAAATCGAAATGCTTTTTTTAAATTAACAATCAACAATTAACAATTAATCATTAACAATTATAATTTACTCTTCTTCACTTGATTTCGGTTCTACTCCTC
>CAMZLN010000042.1 GCA_947311465.1 uncultured Saprospiraceae bacterium | reverse complement strand
GGATGGAAACTCACAATTTTTACAAAATGAATTATTTTTGATAAGATTTTTACTTGCCTTAGTATTAATATGTTGAAAAAAATAAAAATATTGCAAAAAGAACTTTTTTGTTGAGTTTCCATCCAGACACTAAGTAGACCAAGTGATAATTATATAAACAATTGAATAATAACCCCCTATAATTATAAGTCTTATGAAAAAGATTGTACTTGCTATACTTTTATCTCTAATATTTATTGCCAACTTAGCGGCTCAAGAGCCTGAAACTGCTGGAAAAATCGTAGAACTTCCCAAAGTCTTTGAAATTGGTGAATTTGAAACTTCATACAATCAATTGTCTTCCGAATATCAAACCTTGCTTTTAGATGCTTGTGACGACAATATGGACATGGCTTATGGAAAATGGGTCAGCATGCTTAGAGAAATGGAGCTTTTTGCAGATCAAGTAAGTTTTGACTTAAAAGGGGGAAAATTTTGGCTCAATGTATTTTTCACTTCAGATGGAACAATAGAGTATATTGGCTATTCATTAAAACCCATTTCTAAAAAAATAGAAAAAAATGAAATAGAAGATTTTCTTGCTGCATTTACAGAGAATTTTCAGTTCCCGTTGCATATAAGCAAAAAGTTTGTACATTATGGAAGTGCTGCATTTCCTACAATGATAGTCCCAATCCTTATAGAAGAAATTGGAATTGCCGATTAGTTGTATAGTACCAATGAATGAATGAATGCTGTTCTTACTTGTACCTACCTACCAATTCGACCTATTAGAAAACTCTGTGAAACTCGTTTTTTCTCTGTGAAACTCTGTGTAATAGTCAATGATTGAATGAATGAGTTATTGAATGATTGAATGCTGTTTAAACGTGTACCTTTTAATAATGAATAAGTTACTGAATGATTTTTTATATATTCTTTCATAGATTTATAAAGGTATTGAAGCATTTGATTTTTCTATAAAAATGATTGCATCGAATGATTCAGTTAAATTTGCAGGGAAAAACTGATTATTCAATTTTTCAGCGCCAATTACTCTAAACATTCTTTTATCTTTGAATACTTGTAGTGTTTTTAAGGAATTAACAGAAATATAATAACAAGCATCATTTACTATATTGAATAGAAACTCATAAGTTAAAATTTGTGGTTTCTCTAATTTACAAACGTCAAATCTATCTTTGCTCGATATGTTCCTTCATTGAGAGCAAATCCAACCACAAATTGTTGACTTGGAATTAAATCATCTAGAAATTGACCTGTTGTTAACTTTATTCCTTTACTTTTCACTTCATCATTCATCCCAGGAGCAGCAACAAACTGCTTTTGGACATGTATATTATGTGCCCAAAAAATCGCTTTAATCTTTGGACCTGAATCCAAAATCCATTTAATATTACTTGCCATACATGAATCTCTATATCCAGGTAATCCAATATTTGCATCTTTGATGACAAATTGCTCTAAAAGGTTTCCATATTGAATTTCATTTCGATAGATTTTGTTATTGTTGGCTTCTATTTTTGCCAATCTATTTTTGATTTTCATAATCAAGTCAAGTCGCTCAGGTACTTTATACTCTTTCGAAAATAATGATAATAAGCTTTCAAGATCAGAATCAGTTCTTTTGGCAAACTTCATTAACTTATCTAAGACATCAATTTCATCCTGAATATCACACCCTTTAAGTTGAATTTTATCCCTTAAAGGTTTTGATATATTATATTTTTGTATCCACGTAAAAAGTTCTTCTACCTCTTTTGTTTGAAAAACAGCAAAAAGTTTTGATAGAGCTTTTTCAACTCCATTAATTGGATCATTAAGGAGAAAGTTATTTGCATCTTCTAGGGATCCCATATTACCTTCAAAAATAATATAGTTAAAATTGTGCTTTTTTACCAGTTGTTTAATAATTGCATTCTTAATGAGGTTAACTTCTTTTGTTCCATGAGTGCTTTCTCCCAAGGTAACTAATTTTTTATCTTGTATACCTTTTGATAAAGATTCAAACTGATGTTCATTTAATTGTACAATATCTATGGGTTCAATTTCACTTTGCAATTTCTGATAATCTTTCTCAGAAAAGAAAACGTATTTCTTACATTGTTTACCATTTATTGAAATACGGAAATCATCTAACCAAATCCTTTCAGTAGATTTGTTTTCAACAGCAAAACTATATATTTTGTAGCCTTTTCTTCCCGCAATCACATTATGATAAGTACTCCATTTATCGTCACATGGTAAATTAATTTCATCCGTTAAGTATTGACTTTTCTGATTAATATCCTGTGTTGGAAATATATTATGTAATAAAATCGCTACGCTATCGTTTTTCGATTTTGAAGTTTTATACCTAAATTCTATTTCTATGTTTGAAGTTTCACTTTCATCTATTTGAATAGTATTCGTCATAATATTTTGAGAAGTATCAAGTATTATAGAGTAATTTCCTTCTTATGGGTTTAAGGAATCAATTACAATATTAAATCCTGATGTTTTCCACTCATCAATTTTTGACTGATGTATTCTTTCAAAGTTCAAATTTAATTCATTAGATTGTTTACATCCAAAATGATTGCTTAACACTAATAAAACAAATATAATTTTTATATTCATGATTCTATGATTTGAAAATAATTTAACAATTAATCGCTGAACATCTTCATTATCTTCATATCTCGCATCTCGCTATCAATACACCTTTTAACTTTTCTATTTCCTTATTTAATTGCATGATAGATTTACAATGATGGGATACCATTAAGGATGGTATTTCACCACTTAAGGTTGCTACACTTTGTAACGCTTTTGCTTTCAATTCTTTTGCTTTTCTCTCCGTTACCTTCTTAATTGACTGTAAACCACTCATCTTCGCTCTTTACTGATGCTGCACTTGGATATTTACTCAATAAGGTATATACCCAATTGGATCCATTTGATACATCTTTTAATATTTCTGAAAAGGTTTGATATAATACTTTTTCCAATTGATTCTTTTTCATAGTCCTTTGCTTCATTAAACTATGTATCATGTTATTTAGCATCTTTTCTTCTGTAACAGCTATTGTTTCAGCCATGCTTTTAACCCAATATTCTTTGTAAAGATCATAATTATTTATCATATATATTGCAATCCCCTCGGCACTAACACTATCATTAGACTTTCTATCTGATGTTGCTGACCGCTAGGAAGGCAGGCAAAAAAACTTATTCCGCTAGCGGTGCCTTCCCTTGAGTGTCCCTGGACATTCATTTCGTCATTATATCTCATAAATTACTTTCAACGACCAATGACAAACTGCGCTGTGCTGTTTGGATGAAATGAAATAAATTTCATTTTGCCTCTTTAATAAATCTTTAATAACTTTATGTTCTTAGTACTTAAAAAATATTTTCCGTTAGAAAAATTACATTCAAAACCCAATCCGAATTAAAATTTCCCGTTCTTAATTGAAAATTATCTATTTTTGCTTTTCATAAGAATTATAATATGAATTTTTCATTACAGAAAATAGTCAAATATTGCGACAATTTTACAACATCTCAACCAAGACATTTATATGAACTTGAGCGAGAAACCAATCTCAAGACTTTGGCTCCGCAAATGCTATCAGGGCATTATCAAGGACAAATATTGCAGATGTTTAGTAAAATGATGCGTCCAGAAAGAATTTTAGAAATTGGTACTTTTACGGGATATGCAACTCAATGTCTTGCAGCTGGATTGGTAGAAGGAGGAAAAGTACATACGATCGAAGCCAACGAAGAGTTGAGATACATTATTGAAAATGGTTTTAAAAAAGCTGGTGTTTCTAATAAAATACAATTGCATATTGGAAATGCAAAGGAGATAATTCCAACTTTAACAGACATTTTTGACATCGTATTTATTGATGCAGGCAAAACAGATTATGCTACTTATTTTGATTTAGTAATCAATAAAGTTCGAAGCGGTGGGTTGATTTTAGCAGATAATGTCCTTTGGAGTGGTAAAGTTGTAATGGAAAATCATGATAAGGATACAAGAGCGTTGCATGAATTTAATCAAAAAGTACATAACGACGACCGTGTGGAAAATTCTATTTTACCCATCCGAGATGGTATTATGATGATTGTAAAAAAATAATTTGAATAAAATCCGTTCAATATTATCGCCGATAAGTTCGCTCTTACCTTTGTCTCTTATGATCAAAATGAGTAAACAGAAATTGTTTTTACCTTATTTTCATAGTGTGCAAGGAACGGATGAATTGCCGCATATCCAACACCTTTATCCGCCAAAGACTAAAAATGAGTTTGAAAAGGATTTAGATTATATGTTGAAATATTATCAGCCCATTTCGCTAGATATACTTAAAAAACATGTTTTAGAAAATATACCTTTCAAAAATCCGAGTTTTCATTTAAGTTTTGATGATGGTTTAAAAGAAGTACATGAAATCGTGATGCCGATATTGTTGAAGAAAGGGATTCCTGCTACTTTTTTTCTAAACTCAAACTTTATTGATAACAAGGAATTGTTTTATAGATATAAAGTCAGTTTGATCATTCATGAAATACGAAATCAAAAGAATTCTGCTCCAATAATATCAAAATTATTAAGTCTTAGGTACAACGATATTCCTAAGATTAATCAATTTGGAATTGAATATGGAGTAAATTTTGACCATTTTTTAGAAAAAAATCAACCCTATTTGAACTCTAATCAAATAAGAGATTTAATTCAACATGGTTTTTCAATTGGAGCGCATAGCAAAGATCATCCGCATTATATGGATTTGTCCTTGGGTGAGCAAATTGAGCAAACAAAAAGCAGTTTAGATTTTATTAAAGATAATTTTAACGTTCTTGATAGTGTTTTTTCATTTCCATTTACTGATTTTGGAGTCAAAAATGATTTTTTCAATTCCATTCAAAGTCAAAAACTAGCAGAACTTACTTTCAGTTCAGCTGGAATCAAGAAAGATAAGCTAAAAACACATTTACATCGAACCCAGATGGAAAATAATGGTCAATCAGGTTCATCTATTTTAAAAACGGAGTATCTTTATTTTTTATTAAAAAGTCCTTTGGGGAAAAATATGGCAAAGCGTGATGGAAATCAAAAGATTTAAAGTAAAAGAATTATCAGAATTAATTCATTCTGATTGGTATAAAAAAAGTGAACATCTTCCAATTTCGCCTGAACGAGTAATTTCTCAGATTCATAATCCATTTGCCCATTCTGATGATGAAGTTTTATATTTACTTTTGATAGATAATATTCTTGTAGCTTATCGTTTGGTTTTACCATCGTATATTGGAACTCAAAAAATGGCATGGCTAAGTTGTGTTTGGGTCCATCCAAACCACAGAAGAAAAGGATATGGAGTGAAATTAACGAAGCTTGCATTAGAGTTTTGGGACAACAAAATGATGGGCACCAATTTTGCGCCTAGCTCAAGAGCAATGTATCAAGACAAGCTCCAATTTTCGATTTCCACAATCTTAGAAGGAAATAGATATTACACGCAATTTTATTTTTCAGAATTATTTCCAAAGAAAAGACCAATTTTAAAATGGCTGAAACCGATATTTTCTGTTATTGACTATGTTGGGAATCAATTTTTAAAAAGAAAAAAGAAAATTGTTTTAAATGAAAATGTATCCATTCAAAGATTAGAATTTATTGATAAAGAATCATTAGAATTTATTGCACCATTTCAAAATAAAGAACAATCACCTAAGACAAAAGAAGAGTGGGATTGGATTGTAAAATATCCGTGGGTAATAAAAGGATCACAAAATAATATTTCGAAAAGATATCATTTTTCTAATCGTTCCACTCAATTTGATTTTCATCTTTACAAAATATTTAAAAATAAGAATCTGATAGGTTGTATATGGATAACCGTCCATGACAATTTTTTAAAAACTCCATATTTATATTTTGAAAAAGAGAATGCCAAATATATTCAAAATACAATTCTAAAAATAGCGCAAGAAAATAAAGTAAAAGCAATTACTACTTTTGATGCTAATTTGAACGAAGTAATGGCCCAAGAAAAAAAGTATTTTTATCATCAAAAATCTATAAAACGATACTTTTTATCATCAAAAGATTTGAAAATTTCTAATAAAAGACTCTTTATTGAAGGAGATGGTGATAGTATATTTACCTAAAAATTATCTCTCCAATAAAAATACAACAAGCCCAATCCCCATATCAAAACACCCCATTTTAGAATCTTAGTGATACGACGATGTTCATTTACTCTTGATCTTTTCGATCTATATCCTTTCCTTTTTATTGATTTTTTTGCCATTATTTTCGTAATTTGAGTTCAAAACTACGTAAAATGTATGAAACTACCTATCTAGAATCGCCAATTGGTTGGCTAAAAATAATGGGTTCGGATAAAGGGATTCGATATATTCAAAGAATAGAGAGACCTGCAACGGATAAATTATCCACGCACCCACTTTTAAAAAAGTGTAAAAGACAATTACAAGAATACTTTGCACGATGAAGATCGAGTTTTGATATAATGCTTGATTGGGAAAAAGCTTCAGAATTCTACATATCCGTCTGGACAGAAGTAATGAAAGTTCCTTATGGGCATACATCATCTTATGGAGCCATTGCAAAAGCAATCAACAATCCAAATTCTAGTCGTGCTGTCGGTTTAGCCAATAGAAATAATCCTATTGCAATCCTAATGCCTTGCCATAGAATCATTGGCAAATCAGGTAACTTAACTGGTTATTTTTACGGTTTAGATATTAAACAGCAATTATTAGAATTAGAAAATCCTATGAGTTATGCGAAACAAGGAACTCTATTTTAGATGGTTATTTATCCTTATGCTCTTCCAGGAAATTCTCTAAACGTTTACCCCATTTTTTTCCTAATTTTTCAAGATCGTCACCCAATTCATTCAGATTTTCTTTCAATTCACCTTCATTTACTTCAAGATCATTTAAAAATAATTTTAATTCTTTTGAAAAGGAAGATGTATGTTCTCCGATCAATTTTGAAATGTTATTCGCTTCATCAGCCAGAGCAGATGCCAAGCCTTTTCCGTATCGATCTCCATAATATGTAATCGTTTTTGCCCAAAATTCACGCTCTTCTTTATTAGTCAATTCATCTGCATGAATTTCATAACATTCTTCAACATATTTTTTAAATTGAGTATCATACTCCTCCCATTTCGCATCTTTAGAAGACAATTCTGCATTATCAACTTTTTCAACAAATGCATTAAATTTATTTAAAAAATCTTTTTTATCACTTCCACAAGGATCGGAATCGCAAGAAGAGAAAAACAAAATAGAAAGTATAGGTAATATCAATAGTATCTTTTTCATAGTTATAGGTTTTTATTTTAAACTGAATTCAATTCAAAAATATTGGAAAAGAATGAATAAATATATTTTTATCGACGAATATTTAAGAAAAATTGATATAAACATCAAACAAATATGATTTACAACAACCCAAGATAGTCTTTTTCCGTTATGCTTAGGAACTGTGAAAAAATAAATATACATTTTCAACTAATTCCTAATGTAATATTTTTTCAAACAATGAATATTAAATGAAAGGAACTTTTAGATTATTGAAATATGACAATATCCCTGTGTTTATTCATTGGAGCTTTGGATTGATATTCGTTTGGGTATTTTATAATGGCTATAAACACAGTCTTGGTTGGGATCAAATAATTTTCCTTTCGGCTTTATTATTAGCTCTTTTTGCTTGCGTCACTTTACATGAATTTGGTCACGCTTTGATGGCAAAACGATTTGGGATTAACACCAAAGATATAGTTTTATCGCCAATTGGTGGAATTGCCAGATTAGATAGCATTCCAAGTGATCCGTCGCAAGAATTCAAAATTGCTATTGCAGGACCTATGGTAAATGTGGGTATCGCAGCAGTATTAAGTCCTTATTTTTTATTTTTTCCATTTAGTAACTTTATGGTTTTCTTTGGAAAAATTAATTTTGATTATCAACCTTCTCTTCTCGAAATTTTCATTCCAGGTTTGATAGGAATGAATTTAATTTTAGCAGTTTTTAATATGCTACCGGCTTTTCCAATGGATGGTGGTCGTGTATTTAGGGCCTTATTGTCAACAAAATTGAGTCGATTATTAGCAACGAGAATTGCAACTATTGTAGGTCAAATATTTGCAGTCGCTATCACTTTTTATGGTTTTTATAATGGAAATATTATTACTGCATTCGTAGGAATATTTATTTTTGTAGCTGCTTCTCAAGAGTTTCGTCATGTGAAATTTGAAAGCAAAATTGCAAAATATAAAGTACGTGATTTAATTCGATATGAATATTCAACTTTTCTTCCAAGTGCAACTTTGATGGAGGTCAAAGAAAAATTGAATCATGGATTAGAAAATAGATTTTTAGTCATTGATGAAGAAAATATTTTAAGAGGGGTTATTCACGAAGAATTTATTTTGGATAAAGATCATATTGATAAATTAGACAGTGCAATTGAACCAATGATTAGTGAAAATTTTACTTACTTATCTCAAGATGACAATCTAAATGATGTTTACAAATTAATGACGACCCAAGGCTTTTATCTCTTGCCTGTCAAAGAAAACGAAAAAATAATTGGAGTTATTGATTCAAAGATGCTAAATGATTTTCTTCATAAATTAAAGTAAATGGAAATAATCTTTCTAGGTACATCATCAGGTGCTCCCACGAAATCAAGAAATGTTTCAGGTGTCGTCGTCAAGAAAACAAATAGTAGATCTTGGTATCTTATTGATTGTGGAGAAGGGACTCAGCATCAAATTTTACACACCAAACTAAGTCTATCAAATCTTGAAGCCATTTTCATAACGCATGTACATGGAGATCATTGTTTTGGTTTGCCTGGATTACTGGCAAGTGCTACGATGTCGGGGCGTACTGACGAATTAACAATTGTATGTCCTAAAAGTATTCAGAAATGGATTTTAGACACCTGTGAAATGTCAGAAATGAGATTCTCGTATGATTTGAAATTCCACTCTGTAGAAGATACAACCTCGATTGATTTGAATTATTTCAATATTGATTTTGCACAATTATCTCATCGTGTGCCGTCTTATGCTTTTGGTTTTACAGAAAACAACTTAAAACGAAAATTAAATGTAGATCAACTTTTAAAAGATAATATTCCTCAAGGGAAAATTTGGGGCATATTGCAAAATGAAATGAATTATGAGTATGCAGGAAAAGTACTCCATTTTGAAAAGTATCTTTTACCTAGAAAGCAACCCAGAAAAATAGTGATTTCTGGAGATAATGATCAGCCCGATTTATTGACCGAGATTGTTCAAAATGCTAATGTATTAATCCATGAAGCCACTTTTACGGAAGAAATAGCTGAGAAAATAGGTTCTGGACCACAACATTGTAGTGCAAAATCTATTGCAAGATTCGCTCAAAAAATGAAAATCTCAAATTTGATTCTAACACATTTTAGTGCACGATACGAAGGAGAAATGCTTGTAGAAATTGAAGATGAAGCGAAACTTTATTATCAAGGAAATTTGTTTTTGGCAAATGATTTTGATGGGTTTGTTTTGGGGGTATCCAAGGGATTTGTTAAAAAACATTAATCTTTTCATCAAAACCATCTTAGGAATTGTGTAAAAATAAATGTTCAGAATCTAAGTTTTTTATTTTATCCATAATTTGTAGTTAGAAATAGGAGTTTATCGAGATAAGTGACGTTTTTCAAACTGCAAAATAGGGGTGAAAGAAATAGTTAAAAATGTACATTTATTTTTTCACAGTTCCTTATATTTGACTAAAATTCAAAAATGAAATTAGGCTTGAAAAAAGGACTAAACGTATTACTGCTTTTAGTTGTTATATTTTTTCTTTTTACAATTAGGTATCCCTTCTTCTTAGAAACGCCCACTTCTGACTTTCTAAGTTCTAGTGGAGATGGATTGAAAAATTATGTCACCCCGATGTATCACATCAAAAATGGGACAAGTTTCGTTGATTTTCAAGGAATGAATTATCCCTACGGAGAGCATGTTTTATTTTCAGACAATCAACCCATTTTTTCTGCATCCCTTTTATTTTTAAAATCATTTTTTCCTTCCATTGTGTATTACGTACCTTCCATAATCCATTGGTCTATGCTTGCGTCTTTAATGCTTGCAGGACTCTTGATTTTATTAATTTTCAGAAAATTCAAAATTCCCGATTGGTTTGGAGTCATGGCAGCTATAGGAATCACCTTATTGATTCCACAAAACGTAAGAATGGGAGGGCATTTTGGTTTAGCACATGCCTTTGTCATCCCCTTATTTTTTTATTTATTATTACTTTTTGAAGAATCCAAGCAATATTTATACTTAATTCTTTTAGCAATTTCAGGAATAATCGTCGGACAACTACATTTTTATTTCTTCGGAATATATCTTTTACTTACAGCATCATATATATTTTTCAGGGTTATTTTTTCAGTCAAATCCAGAAAATTGTGGATAGAAACGGGAAGGATGTCTGGAATATTAATCATTACGTTTGTTGCCATGCAATTGTGGGTAATGTCAAGCCATGTTACAGAAAATAGACCATCAGATCCTTATGGATTTTTAGTTTATAGTTCCAATTTGGAAGGAATTTTTCTTAACAAAAAAGCCCCCGTTTTATCTTTTATTGATAAATATTTAGTCAAATTCAAGAAAACTCCAAATGAGGGCAAAAGCTATATTGGAATAATACCTTTAATCCTTTTTATCATTCTCTTTGGAAGATTTATAAAAAATAAGATGAAAGTCAGATTTTTTAAAGGAATCGAAGACCATAATCTATTTTTAAGGGCACTTTTTGCCACAAGTTTAGTTTTGGGGATTCTATTCTCAGTAGGATTTCCATTTGTGATACCGCCGCTTGAAAAATTAGTTCAATATTTAGGGCCATTAAAACAATTGCGGAGCATCGGTAGATTTGCATGGATATTTTTCTACGCAGCTAATATTTTTGGATTCATTTTCATATATAAAGTAGTCATTAAAGACGCCCAAAAGTCAGCCCTTTATTTTATTGTACCTTTATTGTTTCTATTCAATTACAGTGATGGATTCATACAATTGGAGCAAAAAGAATTAAAGCTTCATGATGTAAGTGAATTCTCCAAAAAATTCACAAAAAGTAAAGACTATTATTTTTCAAAGGTAAATCCTAATGATTATCAAGCCATTCTACCCATTCCATATTTTCATATTGGGTCTGAGAATTTTGATTTTCATCAAAAAGGGATAAGTTTTATATCAACTTCATCAGCAGGATTTTGGTCAGGTTTACCATCTATGGGCGTAATGATGAGTAGAACAGATTTGAACCAATCCCTTAAATCGTTATCATTTGCGTTCAGCAACGGATATCGTATTCCAAAATTATTAGATGATTTACCCTCCAAAAAGCCGATACTTATATTTGTTGACAAAAATAGTATTGATTCAAAGCTAAAGTATTATGATAATTTAATCCGCCACTCCCAATTAGTGTTTGAAAATAAAAAAACAGCTTTACGACAACTTGATTTATCTATTTTTGAAACGATGGTTGTTGAAAACAGATCCAAATACTTGTCAGAAATAGATAGTATTCCCCTTTTTAAAAATGGAAATATTCTAAGTACAGATTCAACTAAAAACTTCATTTATAAAAATTTCGATAATCAATCACAAGAAAAAACCTATCTAGGAGATGGGAGTTTTATGGGTACCGATGAAAAATATACGCTATTCGAAGGTCAACTCCCACAACACCAAAAAGGGAAAAAATATAATATATCATTCTGGGTTTATGTTGGGGAACAATTAAATTCTAGTACCGATTATTTCATACAAGAAATGGACAACAACGGAAAACAAATCAAACAAATCAGACATAGCGTTCGTGGCGGAGACATAGCATTATTTGATAATGATTGGGCGTTTATTGAATATGATTTCACATTAGATTCGGATCAATCCACTATTAAAATTGAATTTGAAAATCCTGTAACAGAAAGATTTTATGTTGATGAATTATTGATAAGACCCATTGATGTGGATTTGTATCAAAGTGATGCTAAAATAGTTTGGAAGAACAATTTGCACTATCTCAAGGACTGACGCTATTTTATTTAAAAATAATTTTCATTAAACTTACTAATTCTTTTTTGATGGTAGTTGAACCAAAATTTGTCATTGTAATATCTGGTTTTGGAACAATTTCAATATTGGTATACGGGAGTTTTAATTTTAGTATATCTTTAATAAATTCAATTTCAAACAAAAAGCTATCCGTAGTACCCTTCAAAAAAACAACTTTCCCCCTATTATCAAGTCCTTTTAATCCTGCCTGAGTGTCCGACACCTTAAAACCAGTCAAGAAATAATTAAACATTTGCAGCCCCAAAGACATCACTTTTCGCTTGAACGGTAATATTTTAAAATAAGATTTGCCCCGTTTCCCAATGACTAAAGCAAAAGTATTTTTATTTAAAAGTAGATAAGTGTCATTCACCGCCTGATATCCAAAAGGAAAATCAAAATCAGTATAAATGTAGTAATTTGCAACCGTATTTTTCAAACCATATCTAATTGCGAATCCTTTTCCTTTATTTTCATTATATCCGACCCATTTTAAAAAAGGAAATTCATTTTTTAATTTCTTTATAATTTTTTCATCTATTTCCATGGAAGAACCATCATTTACAATAACAAGATCGTAAGATGTTTCTAGCTTTTCATTCAGCGATAAAATAGATTCTTTTAGCCTAGACTCCCAACCATCTCTTGGATTGTAAACGGGTAAGATAATAGCTAAATTTACTGCTCTAGGCATCAACTTAATTTGAATTCAATTAAAAGGAACTGTGAAAAACTTAAATTCTGAATATTTATTTCTACACAATTACAAAGTGTAAAAGTAACCATAGATTTTGAAATATATAATTTTTTCAAAAAATTAACCTTCTAATATCTGTTCTGCGTGCGCTTTTGTCTTCACTTTCGTAAAAAGATTAGCAATTACCCCATTTTCATCAATAATAAAAGTTGTTCTATGAATACCATCATATTCCTTTCCCATAAATTTCTTTGGTCCCCATATTCCAAAATCATTGATAATTTTCTTATCAACATCTGCAATCAAAGGAAACGGTAAATCATATTTTTCAATAAATTTTTTATGTCGAACATCAGAATCGGCACTAACGCCTAATATTTCAAAGCCTTTCTCTTGAAGCAATTCATAATTATCTCTTAGATTACAAACTTCATTGGTACATCCAGGAGTCATGTCCTTAGGATAAAAGAACAAAACCAGTTTTTTCCCTTTATAATTCGCTAGAGAAACTTCCTCTCCATTTTGATCCAATCCAGTAAAATCTGGGGACTTATCACCTACTTTCAAATTCGTCATTTCAGATTATTTTATAAAAAATGTTGAAAAAAATATTTTTTGAGTATTTTTACAAATACCAAACAAATAAACACATGAAAGTAATAACAATTTCTCAAAAAATTAGTTTTTTAATGGCTATACTTTTTGTAGTTGGCTGTGCACGCAATCCAGTAACAGGGAAACGTGAGTTTATGTTAATGTCCGAAAAGCGAGAAATTGCATTAGGGGCATCATCAGATCCCCAAG
>CAMZLN010000041.1 GCA_947311465.1 uncultured Saprospiraceae bacterium | reverse complement strand
GAATATGCATCCTAAGGTTAGTCCAGAATTAAAATTTGAAGTAGTTGCAGATTAATTGATGTCACTATTTTTAAAATATAAAGAGGCTGTTTGAAGAAATTCAAGCAGCCTTTTTTGTTTCTACATAAAAATTAGAGCAGTTAAAATAAAAAATGATAAAATTCATATATTTTTTTAGATTAAACGTTAAAATTTCTCGTACCAATGTAGGTGATATTCTCTTTTTATAAAAAAATGAAAAATGGACGCTAAATTATATCTTTCAATATTTATGATATTAATATTTTCAATTTCAATATCAGGTCAAGAGCATATACAATATGTAGGATCATCCACAGTTGGGAATTTTTTAAAAGATGCTGAAAAAGCCTATGATATTCATTTTAGCCTTAATACTACCACTGAAAGCACAGGTGGAGAATTGGCAATTACAGAAGGACAAGTCGATTTTGCAGGAATAGCAAGATATCCAAGTATCAGTAAAAAAAACGATAAAATCATATCAACCTTGATAGGATGGGATGCAATTTCAGTAATAGTAAGACAATCTAATCCGATTCAAAATCTAAGTCAATCACAACTCAAAGATATTTTTACTGGAAAAATTACAAATTGGAAGTCACTTGGTGGAGCCGATTTGGCAATACATCCTTTTATAGTTAGCAATGAATCTGCTACAAGAAAAGTATTTCGATCCATTATTCTAGGGAAGGATGATTATCAAAATTGTAAGGTCATCCATCCCGATATTGATATTTTGGAGAAAATAAAGAGCACTCCTGGTGCTATTGGTCAAATTAGTAATTCCTTTCTTTCAACTTTTGATAATATTAAAACGATAAAAGTTAATAACCAAGCAATGGAATTGACCAATCCCAACTATCCAATCATTCGACCTTTGTTTCTTCTGTGGAAAAATAATGAAAAAAATAGAAAATTTGTTACTTGGGTTGTTTCTCCAGAAGGTCAAAGAATTGTAATGAATCGCTTTATAGGAATACAAGAATCAAATATTTCTTCTAGTCAAAATGTTGGAAATCTAATTGTATATTCAAAAACAAGCGTAGTTGAAGATGGTGGTATTTATTATTATCCACATGAGTCCTATTCTATTCTTTCAACGGAAAGGAAATTATTATTTCACATTGACAATCATTTAAGTGAAAACGATGAAAATCCAACAACGGTGAGTCTGCCCAAAGGTTCTTATATTATTATTACAGATGAAGAAAAGGAGAAAGAATATTTGATTTCTATTCAAACTAATCGAACTACAAAGATTAATACAGATGAAGACAATTCAAAGATTGATTCTAAATCCAAAAACGAAATCACTGAAAAACTTAAAATAATCAGACCTTATGGTGATATAAGAATACGATTTGAAGAAGATCTCGTTCAGAAAAATGCAAGATTTAGGCAAAGATATAGAGCTAGATTGGGGTTTAATGCTACAATCAATTCGGATTTTCAACTCTCAATGAGAGTCAGTACATCAAACAATCCTAATGATCCAAACTCCACACATGTAAATGCAAATGATGGATTTAATCAAATCAATATTATTTTTGATAGGGTATATGTACGTTATAATCCTAAAAAGATGAAACAGTTTGGACTATGGTTAGGAAAATTTCCAAATCCATTTGTGAATTCTAAAATATTTTCTGAAATCGTTTGGGATGATGATATTCAGCCTGAAGGCTTAGCGTTTGAATATAAATCATCGTGGTCAAAAAAAACAAATATTAAACTTGTAAACGGATCTTATTTCTTATCCCAATTTAGAACTGGAGATGAAAAACTTTGGCTGAATACATCACAAATTACATTGCAATCCAAAAGAAATAAAAATGTTCATCTTACGGTGAGTTCTGGTTTGTATTACTATTTCAATATTAAAGGACAACAAGTTAATAATTCTATTTTTGATCCAAATGGTGGAAACTCTACCTATGTTGATGTTGAAAACCCCGAAATTTTAAGATATTCCAACGACTTTTTTGTGAATGAAAATTTTCTAATTCTAAAAATGACTAGCTTCAAAAAAGATATTACTTTCAAAACAGAATTTATTCAAAATTTTGGTTCAAATACAGATAATATTGGATGGGTTGCTGGTGTCAGCATTGGCAGTTTAAAAAGTGCTAAAGATTTAAAATTATACTATCAATATCAAGATATTCAAAAGGACGCTATTTTTTCTCCATTCGCAAATGACGATATTTTAATCCAAACAGATTATAAAGGGCATATCTTTGGAATTGGTCTGGCTATAGCCAAAAAAATATCCATTCACGGCTGGGGTTTGATTCACCAATCCCATTTTGACCCAGAAAATAAAATGCGTTTCAGACTAGACTTGAATATTAAAATTTAATCCGTAATTTCTAAATTGGCAATGCGCATCAAAGGTCCAGGGCATGAATTATTGTGACAAGAAATACATGTCTGAACAACCGTTTTATATGCTTCCAACTGATTGGCAGATGTTGCCGTATTTAGTTCTTTAACGTTTTGAAGTAAGGCCGTTGCAAATGATTCGAAAGTATTATTTTTCATGGATTCATCTGTGGGAGTGGCGGTCATTATTGTCGAATAATCTGCTTGAAATTTCACCTTCTTTCCCTTAATAACTTTCGCTTTAATGTTAAATAAATCACTATACATTTGATTCATTAATGTCGCCAATTCACTGCTGCCATTTGGATTGTTAATGAAATGATTTTTCTTCGGAGAACAACTAAAAGCAATTGCAACAAGGGTAAGAATAACTAAATATTTCTTCATGATTATATCTTTTTCGTAAAGATATTAATTCTAAATTAAATATTGAATGATAAAAGTCAATTTTTAGTAAAAACAATTATGACTGTAAAATTCCTGCTTCAGGAAGTTCTATTGCATTCAATATTTCATGAGTAATAATATGAAAGCCCCTGGCATACTTTGGTAATCCAATTTCGTATTGAGCTATCATTAATAAGAAAGGTTTGGACATCGGATACTACCGAAATAATAGACTACACTGATTCCCATCATTGCATAGAAGTCATTGTCTTCGGCATTTCCACGTTGCCGACCAGAACCCCTCACAGGTTCAGGCAAGATTTCTCCTGATCGATCTGAAAGTTCTACCGCTAATGGTCCGTGTAGAGCATCTAAGTCATCGAATTCTGGATAATTGCCACTTACATCATCTAAAAAATCAGTATATAAATATCTAGAACTAAATTCTAATTCTAAACTCCATTCAAAATTAAAAGAAATTTTCACACCTAAACCATAAGCAAGACCTCCTTGAACTAAATAATATTCTTCTCCTTTAAATTGTCCTTCTGTTCCTAAAGGGTTTAAATCCGCCCATGTATCATAGGTTCCATCACCATTTGAATCGTAATGTGCCTGTGGATTAAAACGAAATACATTGATACCTGCAAATACATAGGGTGTATAAAACTCTTTCACACTACCGTGATTATAGGGTAGGAAATTAAACTCAAATTGCCCGACACCATCTAAAACTTTTGATCTAAAATTTAGATTCCTAATTTTTTGAAAAGTATTATCTGAAAATTTATCAGAGCCTCCTATCGATAAATAATTCAATCCCATCTTAAATGCCAATCGATTATTAAAATTAAATCTCATAAATCCACCACCAGCAGCACCTAAAGAGTTGAGCTGAAAATTGGGATTTATATCTCCAAAATAATGAGAAGTTCCTAGCCATCCCCCAACTTCCCAGCCTCGTTGAGCTTGTAAGTTAATTCCAGAAGATATGATAATGAGTATTATAAATATTTTTTTCACGTAGAACAGTTTTAAATCAATTTCGCAAAGTTAGTTTTAAACGACTAAAGTTGTGCATTAGTGCCCAAAATTATATTAATAATCGCAAAAAATATGGGTTTGTAAATACCTAATACAAGTATTATTCCAAATTACAATATAAATAAAGTGATTTAGACTTCAATTTGTTTAAATTTGCAACAACGTTACCCAATAGTATTTTTGGTTTTGCGTTACTTTGTATTAAACTATTATCTCAATTTTAAAACTTTACATATTATGAAACCAATGATTAAATCGTTTATATTTTTAACGGTAATACTTTTAACATCGTCTTGCGTTAGTAAAAAACAACTGTTAAGTGTTCAGTCGGATCTAGATACGGCGAATACAAAACTTGGAAAATGCGGTGAAGATCTTCATAAATTTATGGACGATATCTCTGCTTGCAATCAAGAAAAATCAAATTTAAAAACTAAACTTCAACTTAGGCAAGAACAAATTGATGATTTAAAAGCACAATTGTTAGATGCAAAAAGTTTTAGAAATCAGCAATTAGATCAAGTAAAAGATTTAACTGTACTTACTCAATCTGCAAATAATAATATTGAAAAAACTTTGGCTCAATTGGAGCAAAGAGATAAATACATCCATCTTTTGCAAGCAGCAAAAACTAAGGCGGATTCGGTAAATCTTGCTCTCGCTGTAAATCTAAAAGGTGTTTTAAAAGATGGATTAGCGGATAATGATGTTGAAATTAGAGTGGACAAAACCGTTGTGTTTATCAATCTTTCAGACAAAATGCTTTATCATAGTGGTAGTGCTATCTTGACGCCTAGAGCAGAAGAAGTTTTAGGTAAAATTGCTAAAATCATTGAATCTAAACCAGATTTAGAAGTTATGGTTGAAGGATATACCGATAATGTTTCGATTAAGACAAGCTGTATTAAAGATAATTGGGACCTTAGTGTCAAACGAGCTACAGCTGTTGTAAGAGTTTTGCAAACTAAATATAATATTGATCCTAATAAATTGATTGCTGCTGGACGTGGAGAGTACAATGCTTTGGCATCTAATGAAACTTCCGCAGGACGGTCAATCAATAGAAGAACTAGAATTATTATTATGCCAAAATTGAATCAATTTTATGATCTTTTGGATCCTGAAAAGGCGAATTGATTATAGTGAAAAATTTAAAAAAAAGGGCAATGAATGCATTCATTGCCCTTTTTTTTAAATTCTTGAAAGATTATTTTTTTAATGTGAGCTTTCCGTTTTTTACTCAACTAAATTATACAAAAAACTCAGACATCTGCAACTTCATTTACTTAATATCCTTAATATGTAGATTCAATTTTGATTTACCCTGCCAAACATTTTCTCGAATATTATAACAAATATCAAAGCTTTTCTTTTTGACTTTTGCTAAATGCTCTCCTTGTTGAAAAGCAATACCCGAAATGGATTTGGATTCACCCTGCGACATATCCAGTTTCAGATGGTCTAAACCTACTATTTTAGAATTTCCATTGTCAACGACGTTTTTTGTTAAGAAAACAGGATTCCGATTCTTTGGGCCAAAAGGAGCTAATCGTTTTAAATCATGCCAAAAGGATGCATTTATATCCTGAAAATCAAGTTTGCTTGCAATTGATATTTTTTGAAACAAATCAATTTTAGATACTTGTTGTTCGATTGCTTTTTCAAACGATTTTTTGAATGGTTCTAGATGCTCTTGTTCCAATTTCAATCCTGCGGCAAACTGGTGTCCCCCAAACTCAAAAATGAATTCTTTTGATTTTTCTAGAGCCATATAAATATTTGCTCCAGCAATACTTCTCGCTGAACCTACAATCAAATCATCTTGCAAAGTAAGAATAATTGTTGGACGATAATACATTTCACTAATCCTAGACGCAATGATTCCTAAAACACCAATATGCCAATCTGGATGATATAAAACTATCGTATTCTTCACAGGAAGTTCAATCATTTTATTGGCTTCATCTAATATTCGTTGTTGAATTATTTTTCTTTCTTTATTCTTATTTACAAGCGATCTAATATTATCATCGGCTTCCATTTTGTTTTTTGACAATAGTAATTTGACTGCTCTTTCTGCATCTGAAAATCGACCTGCTGCGTTTATAATTGGACCAATACCAAATACAATATCCGTAATGGTCAAAGGGGTTTGCTTAGTACTTGCTTGAATTAAAAACTGAATTCCTAATCTAGGTTTTTTATTCAATATTTTCAATCCATAAAATGACAAAACTCTATTTTCTCCAATTATCGGTACAATATCACAGGCAAGACTTAATACAACCAAGTCAAGATAGCTCAATAATTCTTTGGAATCCCCGCCATTTTTCGCCAAATACGCTTGAACAATTTTAAATCCTATGCCACAGCCTGATAATTCTTCATTTGGATAAGAACACCAATCTTGCCTTGGATTTAAAATGGCGTACGCATCAGGAAGTTTCTTTTTTGGTAAATGATGATCGCAAATTATGGTATCAATATTCAATTGATTTGCATAGTCTATTTCATCATTTCCCTGAATGCCACAATCCAAAGCAATCATTAATGATGCTCCCTTTGATTTTCCAAAATCTATACCTGTACAAGAAAGCCCATAACCATCCTTTTTTCTTTGTGGAATAAAATAGACCAAATTTGGAGTGAGTTTTGCAAGAAAATCATACATAAGCGCTACGGACGTAACTCCATCTACATCATAATCACCATAAATTAAAATAGTTTCGTTATCTTGAATAGCTCTTTCGATTCTTTGAATAGCAATATCCATATCCTTCATCAAAAAGGGATCATGCAATTGTGAAATGGAAGGATTTAAAAAAAGATTTGCTTTTTCAATGGTATTATGCCCTCTTTGGATCAATACCTTAGATATTGATGGATGAATTTTAAATTCATCAGAAAAGAGATCGACAGTGTTTTTGGCAACAGAATGTAAATTCCAGCGTTTTCTCATTAGGTACGTGTTTGGGATGCTCAAATAATCTCGCACCAAGTTAATTAAATAATACAAGAATGAACAAAATACTTTTAATTTTTCTTCTATTGGTTAGTTTTCAATTGTCTGCACAAAATGTATTGACATCAGCAGATGAAATGCCCCTTTTTAATGGATGTGATGATATTTCCAATAAAGATGATAAAGAAAAATGCTCCAACTCAAAATTAATAGAATTCATTCACACCCACTTAGTTTATCCACAAGAAGCAAGAGAAGAAGGTATTGAAGGCTCATTATATGCTCAGTTTGTTGTAACTAAAACTGGAAGCATCGAAAACATTAAAGTCCTTAATTTTATTGGTGAGGGTTTTGAAGATGAAGTTATTAGAGTGATTAAATCTATGCCGCCATGGACTCCAGGTAAAAATAATGGTGTTGCTCAAAATATTCAATTAAGAATGCCTATTTCATTTTCACTAAATAAAGGAAAATACAATGATTCTCAAAAGTACACTATCATTTGGGGAAATCTCCTAGAACCTACGATGACCAAGAAACAACTCAAAAATAATTTTGGAAAGAAATTATTGATTCGAGATGAGTTTGGAAATGACAGAGCAATTTCAGAACTAATTTTCTCTTATGAAAAAGGGAATAAATACTATATCGCTAAATCTCGAGGTATCATAGAAAAAAGACTACGTAAAGTGGTGAAAAAATGTAAACGTGGCGGTATTTTTACGATTAAAGTGATTATTCTTGATGGAGCTAGTTTTAAAACCATAAAGAAGGATTATGAAATTATTTAGACTCAATTCGTCGAAAAAAAATCATCTTCAATAGAAAAAGTATCCTTTTTCTAATATTATTCTATATTTTGGCTCATATTTCAAATTATCATTTTCAAAATGAATATTTATGCCAATTTTAGAAATTAAAGATGTTGTCAAAAGATATGAAGATCATGTCGCTGTCAATCACATCAGTTTTAATGTTCCCAAAGGGAAAATTTTCGGATTACTAGGACCCAACGGGGCAGGTAAAACTTCTTTGATTAGAATAATCACAACTATTGTGAGACCTGACGAAGGTCAAGTGCTTTTCAACGGGGAAGTGCTGAATGATACGCATCCCGAACAAATCGGATATATGGCCGAAGAACGGGGGTTGTATAAAAAGATGGAAGTAGGAGAAATTTTGATGTATTTGGCTCAACTGAAAGGTCTTTCAAAACAGAATGCAATATCTGAAATTGATATGTGGCTCGAAAAATTCGGAATTGAAGATTGGTGGACTAAACGAATCGAAGAGTTGTCGAAAGGTATGCAACAAAAAATTCAATTTATTACCACAGTCGTTCACAAACCACCATTATTGATTCTCGATGAGCCTTTCTCTGGATTAGACCCATTGAATACCAATCTGATCAAGGATGAAATTAAGCGATTGTGTGCGGAAGGAACGAGCATCATTTTTTCTACTCATAGAATGGAACAAGTTGAAGAAATTGCAGAAGAAATTGTCCTTATTAATCAGGGGCAAAAAATTCTGGAAGGAAATGTAGTAGATATTAAACAAAATTATAAAAAACATCATTATCAATTGGATTTTGATGGTGATTTACCTTCTTCTTTCGAACAATTTAATATCATTCAAAAAGAACCCAATAAGATTATCATCAAGTTGGACGAAAATCAAAATTCAAGTAAGATTCTTCATGAAGCGGTTTCAAGCAATATGAATGTTGTTGCTTTTAATGAAATATTACCGACTTTGAATGAAATATTTATTCACGTTACTTCACCACAAAATGCTTAATCATGAATAAACTTTGGCTAATTATACAACGAGAATATATGACAAGAGTGAAGAAACGTTCGTTTTTGATAACGACGCTTTTGACTCCACTTGCCTTGGGTGCTTTTTTTGTTATAGTTGGATTTATTTTTTCCTATAAAGGGGATGAAACTTTGAAAATTGCTATCCAAGATAATGGTGAAATTCTCAAAGAAACAACAATTAAGGATTCGAATTCACTTGGATTTACAAAAACATTTTTAACTAAAGATGAACTAAAAACACAAGTCGAAAATGGCACTTTTGATGCAGCACTAATTCTGCCAGCTATAAAAAATACAAGTTCAAAAAATTATACGGCTACTTATTATTCTGATAAGCAATTGAGTTTAGAAATGAATGGTCAGATCAAAAGTCAGCTTAGAAGAATCATTAGAGATTATAAAATTACGGAACTCAATCTAGATAAAGAAGCTTTGGAAGTGCTGGATACTAAAATCCAAATCGAATCCGAATCTATCACCGAAGAAAGTAAAAACAATGGAATATTATCTTCTGCCCTTGGAGCAGGTTTAGGATCTATAATGGGAATGATTATGATGTTT
>CAMZLN010000040.1 GCA_947311465.1 uncultured Saprospiraceae bacterium | reverse complement strand
TAATTAATTTTTTTGTAAAAAAGGGTGCAATAGGGTACAAAGGGGCAATAGGTACAAAGGGGCAAAGATTCAAAGGGTTCAATGGTTTTTTTGAAATGAAATTTTATTTATATAAACCCTTGAACCCCTTGAATCTTTGCCCCTTTGTACCTATTGCCCCTTTGTACCCTATTGCACCCTTTTTTACAAAAAAATTAATTAATATTATAATCCACAACCTTAGTATCCGCACGCACCAATTTAATCTGTCCCCCTTGAAGGTTTTGCGGTGAATTTCCAATCAAAATAATAATATCACCGACCACTTTTGCATTCCATTCATGTAAAAAATAACCTTTTCCAGTATCACTTTTTAGAGTAATCAAGTCATGTTCATCATCATATCTCCAATCACCTTGAAATAAGTCATTTTCATCTTTCCCTGCGATAAAAGTCATATCATTTTTAAATTTCAGCCATTTTCCAGTATAACCTTCTTTTCCACCTTCAATTTCAGTAGTAATTGCACCGCCAATATGCCAATAACCAGTGGTCATATTCAGCATGGTTGATGCAGAAGCTAGAATACTTGGGTCAACAGTTTTAGGTGCTTTAGTTTGTTTAGTTGTTGCATTAGTTGTTGTTCCTTTTTTTTGTGGAGTTGTACAACTAAAAGTTGCTAGAACGATAAGAGTAATTAATATTTTGTTCATCTATTTAATTTTATTTAAGTACTTTTTTCAGTTACTTATTTGGTTTAATAAAAACTTCTGTGCCTTCTATTGATTTTGGACACCACCATATTCATTAGCAAAAATCTTTCCTTTTTCTTTTCTCTTTTGAAAAACATTTGTCCAATGGCTTAACATCTTAGACGCTCCTTTTTTTGTATCAAATATACAACGGTTTATAACTAAATGCAGGTACAAGGATGGAATTTTTATTTTTTAATTAGAAATAATGAGTCATTGTGAAATATTATAATATCTTTAACGATCAATCATCAAAAATATCTAAATGTATAAAAATTTCTTGGGGAATAGCCCGAATTGGTACAAGTCCACTATTATCGTTTTCTTGATTTTTAACGTGTTTTCGATTTTCGTTCTCGGATCAACTATAACAGCATGGATTTTTATTGCAGAATTTATATTTACACTCGCAATGGCATTAAAAGCTTATCCATTATTAGCGGGTGGATTGCTCGCGATAGAGGCAATTGCCTTGAAATTGACAACCGCACATGGTGCTTATCATGAGGTAGAGCAAAATCTTGAAGTGATTTTACTATTGGTGTTCATGGTGGCAGCAATTTACTTTATGAAACCATTATTGATGTTTATCTTCTCTAAGGTTTTTACAAAAGTAAAGTCCAAAACAATGCTCTCTCTTTTGTTTGTGTTGATCGCTGCGGTATTGTCTGCGTTCTTGGATGCTTTAACGGTCACGGCAGTATTGATTAGTGTCGGTGTTGGGTTTTATGGGGTTTATCATAAAATCCATTCTAGTTCTTCGGATTATGATCACGATGGAACTTTAGATAGAACGCAATTAAGCGGGGAGACTTTAGATGAATTTAGAGCTTTTTTGAGAAGTTTAATCATGCATGGAGTCGTAGGTACTGCACTAGGTGGCGTAATGACTTTAGTGGGAGAACCACAAAATTTATTGATTGGCGATAGGCTAGAATGGGACTTTGTTGAGTTTTTTATGAAAATGAAAATCGTTACAATTCCTGTGTTTTTTGCAGGTCTTTTGACAACAATAGTTATTGAAAAGTTTAAATGGTTTGGTTTTGGTGCTAAACTTCCAGAAGTGGCAAGACAAATTATTGAGAATTATACAGATGAAGAAGATAAAAATAGAACAAAGAGAGAGAAATATAACTTGAGAGTGCAAGGTGTTGCGGCTGTTCTTTTAATTACAGGATTGGCGTTACACGTTGCTCCTGTCGGATTTATTGGTTTGGCTTTGATTATATTTCAGACTGCATTTATGGGTATTATTGATGAACATCAATTGGGACATGCTTTTGAAGAAGCATTGCCATTTACAGGTTTGTTAGTGGTCTTCTTTGTGATTGTCGCAATGATTCATGACCAACATCTTTTCAAGCCAATTATTGATTGGGTTTTATCTCTTGAAAAAGGGCAACAACCTGCAATGTTTTATGTAGCAAATGGTTTTTTGTCAGCCATAAGTGATAATGTATTTGTGGCTACTGTTTATATCAATGAAGTGGCTGAAGCATTTAAAGCTGGAAAAATAGATCGAGAACATTATGAACATTTGGCAATAGCGATCAATACGGGTACAAATTTACCATCAGTAGCAACCCCAAATGGACAAGCGGCTTTTTTATTCTTATTGACTTCAGCACTCGCTCCTTTGATTAAATTAGATTACATGACAATGGTAAAAATGGCCTTGCCTTACACTATTGTCTTGGGTGGAGTTGGATATCTTTGTGTAAAAATGTTCTTGTAGTAAAAAATAAAAAAATAAAAAATATACTTTCCAAAAGTTTTAAACTTTTGGAAAGTTAATATTTTTTATTTTTATTTAGACAAAATCATCACCTCCGTACCCACAGTAGATTCCAACAGTTTTTCTTCTAAAATTATTTCTTGTAAACTCTGCTCGTAAATCTCTGTTGGGATTTTAATATGAATTTTCACCACAGTCCGACGATTCTCTTGATGTTGCTTTTCACTACATTTTACGCCATCTTTACATCCATTGACAAGTTGAGATTCCCCAAATCCTTTCGCAAATATTTTTCCCTTGTGCATTCCTTCATTTTTGACAATATAATCAACTGCAGATTGTGCTCTAAATTGAGAAAGATGTCTATTGTATAAATCTGTTCCTCTTGAATCTGAATGTGATTCCAATTCAACAAATGCTACATCGTTTTCCTTTAATATTTTAACGGCCTTATCCAATTCATAGGCAGCATCAGGTCTAATATCAGATTTGTTATAGTCATAATGAATATTATTTAATTCCAAAACGGTTAATTTTGTATTCGGAATCATCTGGATATTTGCAATAATGGTTCCCATAGAATTATTTTTCGTCAATACATCATGAGCATTTCTTCTCACCATATTCAGACCATCAAAACATAGAATACAATCATCTACATTGACATAGGCTTCTAATCGTTTTGGTTTATAACCGCTTTTTTGTATCAATAAAGTATAGTGATTTCCTTGCTCAAATGAAAATTTGAAATTGGGAGAAGTTAATGAATCAATTACCAATTCGGATTTACCAGTCGTATTATTATAAACTTCAAATTTTGCTCCCGTAATCCCTTCAATAGGTACAATTTCGCTTACTGGCTTTTCTTGCAAAACGACATCAAATAGGTAAGCGGGTTTTCTTTCTAAAGCCAATTTAAGATACTGGAGTTTTGCATCATGATCAACCGCTATGGTGGTGTCTATTTGCACAAATAATTTGTGTAAAGTAACGATGTGAATGGAATCAATTTCTTCTGGAATTTGACTTTCAAATTCTCCATCAATATCTGTTGTAATTGTATTTGAAAAATCACCAGAAGAAATATTGACGGTGACTCCTGAGAGATATCCTTGATTATTATTCTCGAAAGTATATCCCTTCATCTGTGTTTGTGCATCAATAGTTGAATAAAATCCTACTATCAATAGCATTAAAATTTGTTTTCTCATAGTGACATTGTTCTGTGTATAAATGTTTGTGTACAATTTTATTTCAAAATTGCATTGCTGGTTGATCGAACTTGTCTAGGTGTGAGAAGTTGTATGTTTTATTTTAATATACAATCAATCTTAATGCAAGTTACATCATATTTCACTTAAATGCTCGTTTTTAACAGTTGCATAACAATTATTAACATTTTATGACATGGTAGTTTTCCATGATAAGACAAAGATTTTATCTATTTTGAATGAATGTTTATCTATTTTGATGTTTAGTCCGTCACATACTCCAAATTTTATTCTCTTTTTTGTTCTCCATATTACAGAAAAAAAAATGATACTTTTTCTTTGTTTTCTTTGTGGTAAAAAGATTATATGATGAGTCAGTCGCAGCTTCGCCTGCTCCTTAGATTAGGGGATGAGTTGAATTTCCAAAGGACATTATTGTTAAGAAATAATC
>CAMZLN010000039.1 GCA_947311465.1 uncultured Saprospiraceae bacterium | reverse complement strand
GCGCCAGAAATAACCAATAATGGAAGTGCTTCAACGAATACAGCGACCTTTGCAGAAAATGCAACAGGAAATGTAATTGATTGGGATTCTGCTGATCCAGATGGAGAAACCGAAAATGGTGGCGGATTGATTTATGCCTTGACAGGTGTAGATGTGGCATTGTTTCTGTTAAATACAGCCACTGGTGAATTGAAATTTAACACAAGTCCAGATTTTGAAAACCCAATAGATATTGGCGTAGATAATGTATACGATGTTATGGTGACGGTTAGTGATGTAGCAGGCTTGACGGATGTTCAAGATTTAGCAATCACAGTAACAGATGATGTGACAGAATGTACTGACCCAAATCTTTATGCAGCCAACTGCGACTTTGATGGGGATGGTGTGCTTAATAGAGATGATCTAGATGATGATAATGATGGCATTTTAGATGGCGAAGAAGGAGTGACTACTTGTTTAAGTGATATTACTTGGGGGTTTTCGACAATTTTAGAAACGCCAGGTATAATTAATGGGCAAGTTTTAACAACAACTGGAATTATATCTGGTATTACAGCAGAAACAAATATATTTGACATCGATATAACAACCATTTCAGTAACATCGATTTCTGGTGATTGGGGGATTCAAGTAAATGATAATCTAAATACATTTGGGTTTAATAATAGTGTTAATCCAACAGTTGGTGATTTTGCAGAAATTGTTTTTAATTTTGCAGAATTTATTACACCTACATTTAAGCATAAAGGAGGTGTTTTAAATGAAGGTGAGTTATATACATTAAATTTTGGTAGTGGTCTGGCAATACTTTCAGACCCAGGTAATCAATTAAATATTATAGGTAATGTAGACGGGCAAATTACATTTAGAGCAAATACCAATATTGCACCCAATACATCTACTTGGACGATAACATTACCTAGTGTAAATTCATTCTTGTTTAAAAGAGAAGATATTTCATTACCTTCCGGTACAGCAGGAAATGCAAATGGCACATTTTTTATGTCCACTCCTTCATTATGTGATATAGATACCGAT
This sequence comes from uncultured Saprospiraceae bacterium, assembly GCA_947311465.1. Lineage (GTDB taxonomy): Bacteria > Bacteroidota > Bacteroidia > Chitinophagales > Saprospiraceae > CAMZLN01. Next base: position 3,042 of record CAMZLN010000039.1, on the reverse strand, counting down.
GGAGATGCTATTCCAAATCATTTAGATTTCGACTCTGACAACGACGGTTGTGCCGATGCCTACGAAGCGGGTCACAGTCAAACAGTCCAAATAGATTCTACAATTGCAGGTCCTTACGGGAATAATGGGCTAGCTACAAGTGTAGAAAGTGATGACACTCAAGTAGCTACAGTTAATTATAGCCTTACAGAAACCAATTCAGGCACATACGACTTTTTAGATGCAAGTCTTGAATCAGGATGTAATGCACCACCAGAAATAACCACTAACGGAAGTGCTCCAACCAATACAGTCACCTTCCTAGAAAATGCAACTGGTAACGTAATAGATTGGGATTCAACAGATCCAGATGGAGAAATAGAAAATGGTGGCGGGCTTACTTATGCTTTGACAGGTGTAGATGCGGCATTGTTTACGTTAAACTCAGCTACAGGTGAATTGACATTTAATACACCACCAGATTATGATAATCCAACAGATAATGGAGCTGATAATGTTTATGATGTAACTGTAACAGTAAGTGATGCAGCTGGCTCAACAGATGTACAGGATTTGGCTATATCAATTCTTCAGGGGCTTCCCGATGCAGATAATGACGGAATCGCAGACAACATCGACCTTGATGATGATAATGATGGGATTTTGGATGCAGATGAAAGGTATTGCGATGCTTATCCTGCTCTCCAGCAAATAACAGGTGCAGGTTCATTGAAAAATCAATTATTATTTTTTGATTTTACAGGTTTTACAGTAGATAATGGAGAAACCAAATCAAAAACAATGACTTATAATGGGGTAGATTACACGGTAACAGTATCTGATGTTAGTGGAACGGAACAATATAATAGTTCTCCAGGAGGTTTTTTTGGTTATGAAGGTTTTCCAGATTTTTATGATGCACCAGCTGTTACTGGATTAGTATCTAATTATCATCCTAGTTTAAATAATTTCCCCAAGATGTCCTTGACATTTTCTGCTAAAAAGGGAGGTTATAATTTACCTGTAGAAATTTTGGTTTATGATGGGCAGGTAACAGCTAACTATAGTGCTAGTTCTTACGAACTTTCTATTGTTCAGACTAATGGTACACCGTTTGAAAATATTGATATTTGGTCATCAATTGGTGGGACACCTGCATTGAGCGATATTGTTTTAGGTAATGGCACAAATGAATTAACATATGTCAAGACATATCAACCTGAACAAAATGCATCTTTTGTTACAAGAGGAACTGATTTGAGAATCGATTATGCGGTGAGCAGCACTTCGGATATCAGCCTAACAACAGGAGGTCTTGCTTTTGCATTTAGAATTCCTTGCGATACTGATAAAGACGGTATTCCAAATTTTTTAGACCTTGACTCTGACAACGACGGTATCTCCGACCTAGTAGAAGCAGGTCACGACGCCACAGTCCTAGACACCAACAACGACGGAAAAATAGACGACATCACCGATAATCCAAACGGTGGAGCAGGAGATACAGACGCTGATGGATTGTCAAATTTAGTGGAAGCAGCTTATGGTGCAGATACTGGTGTGACACCAGCTCAAACGGATGCAGATGGTATTGCAGATTATCTAGACCTAGATGCAGATAATGATGGTATTCCGGATGCCGTAGAAGCTCAGCCTACAAGTGGATATACGGGTAACGATGGAGATGTAAGTGATGATGTTGATACCAATGGTATTCCGCCTTACGGGTTGGTAGTACCAAATGATGATTCAGATGACTCAGATGGTATCCCTGATTATTTGGATACTGACTCAGATGGCGATGGCTCCTTGGATTCAGATGAAAGTGGATTGACGCTTTCTGGAACAGATGCCGATGGAGATGGTATAGATGATAGTATCAATGCTTCCTATCAAGACTCCGATGGTGATGTAAACAATCCTATTAATGATTTAACAAATACGGATGGGGATAGTGCTGATGTGGATTATCGTTCATTAAATGTGATTGATACAGATAACGATGGTATCGCAGATGATATTGATTTAGATGATGATAATGATGGGATTTTGGATGAGGATGAGAGGGTGTGTGCTACGGGATGGCTTTCTGATTACTCAACGGACTTAGATCCAGCAAATGATGTTGAATTACCTACAAATATTGCTGATTTAACCATTACAGGAAGTGCAGGAGGGACAGGTTTTCTTAACGCAAAAGTTACTGGTGACCAATACTTGGTGCTTTTTAGCCCAAATGCAACTGTCTCAAATAATTTTTTGAATACATTTTTATTTAGCAAACCAGTATTTAATTTTGAATTTGTTCTCTCTGATATTGATTATTATGGTGATGAATATGTGAAAATTCAGGCATACTATAATGGTATTATTGTAAATGAAATATCAAAATCTTTGGGGTCAAATTTGGAAGAGGTAAGTTCCGGTTTTGTACATGCAAAGAATAGTGTTGATACAGGAATAGATGGGCCAGAAAATCAACTAACATATTCTTTTGATGGTTTTGTAGATGAAATAGTTTTTATCAGTTATTCTACAAGTTCATCTTCTGGTGCTAATCATGGGATTGGCTTTTTTGTTAAATCTGGCTGTATTTATCAAGATACTGATAATGACGGAATCCCAAATTACCTAGACCTAGATTCCGACAACGACGGAATCTCCGATCTAGTAGAAGCAGGTCACAACGCAACAATCCTAGACACCAACAATGACGGAAAAATAGACGACATCACCGATAATCCAAATGGTGGAGCAGGAGATGCAGACGCTGATGGATTGTCAGATTTAGTAGAAGCAGCTTATGGTGCGGATACTGGCGTGACTCCAACTCAAACTGATGCAGATGGTATTCCAGATTATCTAGATCTAGATGCTGATAATGATGGTATTCCTGATGCGGTAGAAGCTCAGCCTACAAGTGGATATGCGGGTAATGACGGTGACGTAAGTGATGATGTAGATGCCAATGGTATTCCGCCTTATGGATTGGTCGTGCCAAATGATGATTCAGATGACTCTGATGGTATTCCAGATTATTTAGATACTGACTCAGATGGCGAT
>CAMZLN010000038.1 GCA_947311465.1 uncultured Saprospiraceae bacterium | reverse complement strand
ATCACATTATTAAACACACCTTTGCACCTTTGCGCCTTTGCGTGCCATCACATTATTAAACACACCTTTGCACCTTTGCGCCTTTGCGTGCCATCACATTACTAAACACACATACTTCCTCAAATTCGAAATCGAAATCCTATCCAATTCAATTTGAGAATTAGCATCCGTTTGCACAAACATATACCCGAACAAAGGAAATTTATGAATATCTATCTTTCTCAATTCCAAAACATTGGTAAAATCATTAAGAACCGCTTCATAATCAAAATCAGAAATATCATCCGCTTCTATACCCGAATTATTATTCAAAATGACCATACTATATTGATTGCTTCCCACATCTTTAAAAATAGAATCCCAATCTGGCACTTTTTCATTCAAAAAATATTCGTAAGAATTGATACCATAGGCAAAACCTGAAATATCTCCAGTAGTACACCAACCACCAAAACGCATAGGATTAACCTCAATCGGAATCACCTTCCCGTTTTCAACACGAACTTCCACATGAATAGGAAACCCTTCCAAATCAACTAACTTTGACAATTCAGACAAAAACGATTCAAAAATAAGTTTATTGGCTGTTATAATTTCTTTTGATGTCGTATAAATTCGATCACTTACATCTTTCCCCGAAGAAAAAATATGATGCATAATATTTAAAATAACAGGTTTTCCATTTTTATAATAAACATCTATGGCGTACTCCTCCCCTTCGATGACTTGCTCAATGATAAAATCCTTTGGACTCATAACTTCTGAAGGATATAAATGGCTGACTTCATCCATCTCTTTTTCAATTGAAGATAAAGTTTCCTTCCATTCATCAATAGTATCGACTCTATAAACACCCAAGCTAAAAAACCCAACAGATGGTTTAATTATAAAAGGAAAAGGAATTTCTGCAACATCAAGATTTCTCAATTGATTCAAAGCTATACCTTTGAAATAATAATCTGGATATAAATGCTGAATCAATTTTCTAAACTTGACCTTATCCTTAAAAACATTAATTTTTCCAGGTAAATTAGTATTTTTTAAATTATTATCCACCCAAGCAATTGCATTTTCTGAATTAGAATAAATTTTTTGTGATTTATTATTTTCTAATTTTTGAATGGCATCAAATTCTGAAATCCAATTGATATCTCTATTCCCAACTAGTGCAACAGCAACAGTAGTTTTGATAACTTCAAAGTCATGTTTTTGAATAGTTTCTAACAGGTAATCAGAAACGTAAGGTTGGTCTAATAAAATCATATTATAAAGTTTTTTTGTACAATATTGAGACTTGACAGTTGTTTTAAAAACGTGGTTTAAAATGAAAAATTGAATAGTTGGACATATGTTTTTGTGTATAATCAACCTACCTGCCGACCGCATGAAAGGCTTTTTTTATAACGAAAAGTTAGACTAAAGCCTCTTCAAAGCATCCAAAGCCGCCTTATTATCAGGATCAAATTTTAATACTTGTTCAAAATTTTTCTTTGCCAATTCTTTATTGCCCATCAAAGATGCAGAATAACCTTTGTAATAATAGGCTTCGATGTACATTTTATCCATTTTTGTAGCTAACCCAAAATGATTATATGCTTGTGGAATAGAATCTAACTTTAAATAAGCAATTCCAATATTATAGTATGCACTTGCTATTTGTGGATTGATTTTAATAATCTTTCGAAACAGGGGTAATGATTCTAAAGGCTGACCGTTGTTAGCTAAATAACTCGCTTTTGCTTCGATAGCATATACGTTTTCAGAATCAATTCTTAGCGCATTGTCATAACATCGTCCTGCATTTTTATCTTTTTTCTCAGCCAATAGATTCCCTAATCCCAACCATCCATCTAATAGATCCGAATCATATTGTACCGCTTTTTGATAAGCCTTGACCGCTTTATCTTTTTGCCCCATGTCTTCATACAAAACCCCTGTCATGAAAAAAGCTTCTGCATTTTGGGGGTCAATTTTCAATAATAATTCTAGAGATTTGAAAGTATCATCATATTGTTTTAAAATAATCTGGTATTCTATCAATTTCAAAAGAGATGGAATTCGTTTTGGAAAGATACTCATGGTTCTTTTCATCTGTTGCAATGCTTTTCTTGATTGTAAATTATCAAGGTAGCAATCCGCTAATAAATGATGATAAGATGGTTGTAAAGAATCAAATTGAATTGCCTTTTCTAAGTCAATAATCGCTAATTCTCTATCTCCTTTTTGTGCAAAAATCTTGGCTCTTTTGTATAGAATGGTATGATCCTTTGGATTATCTTTAATTTCTTGAGTCAATTTTTCAATTAACGGACTTCCACCACTTGAAATAATAGCTGGTTCTACTTTATTGTCTGAATTCTTATCAGATTCACAACTAGCAAAGAAAAACAGACTGATTGATAATAAAAGAAAAATAAATCTCATGGCTTTTTTTTATCAACAAAGGTAAGAGAATTCAAGTAAGACATAATTAAATAAGAAAACAAATTTAGTCTTATTATCGTCATTTGGATAAAAAATAGTTACAGAATCTGTTTTCTACAAAAAAAACACTACTTCCAATGGAGAAAGTAGTGCTTAAATTCTTTATGTGGGTATAAGCTTATTTTTTAAACAAGCCACCTAACATACCCAAAGCATCATCAATGATACTTCCGTCACCATCTTTATCTAAGAATGATGTTACCATCCCCATAAGTGGATTCGATGAAGCTTGTTGTCGTTGACCACCAAGTACACCACCTAGCATTGAAGCTAATCCTGATGCATCTAGTCCTTGTTGTCTCTTTTGCTTACCCAAAGCCCCCATTACCATAGGAGCCAACATAGCCATTAAGCTACCAGATTGCTTTGATCCTAAACCACTCAATGCACTAATTGCATCAAATGCACTGGATTGGTTTCCACCTAAAACATGCTTTAGAATACCTTCTCCATTCGCTGCTCTAGTATTTTGATGTCCTCCACCTAAAAAGCCCATTACATCGTCCAAAAGACCACCATCATGATCATTATCTAATGCAGAAGCTAATGCATTAGCTCCTTCTGGTTTTGCTGCATTTTTAGCCATAGCTCCTAAAAGCATTGACAATGCACCTTCTGCTGCTTTTGCTGTTTGTTGTTTGTCCTGAGCACCAACTTGTTGTGTCAATTGCTCTAAAAGTCCATCGTTTAAAACTTGGCTTTTCAATAGGTCCATAATATCCATAGACATAAAATTAAAATGTTAAAAAAATATTTCAAAATAGAATAAATTCTATTATACAATCTAGTACGTAAAAAAACGAATAAAAGACATTTTTCTTGTAATAATCCTTGTTTTTCACTCGTTATGACACAAAATAGATGAAAAGTATCATACTTTTTGTGTTAATATTTTCTTAATTATTGAAATATTCGAATTGAAAGATGATAGACTATTGATTTGTTATTTATTAACATTCTATTAAATCCAAAATTCATCAATAATCCGTACCTTTGTAAACCTAACGTTAAAGTAAAAAATATGATTAAGAAATTATTACTTATTAGTCTTGTGATTCTGAATTTCTCTGCTTGTATGCATTCTCAGTCAAATAATCAAAAAGCTGAGGTACCGATTAAGAAGAAAGTTCAAAAAAAAACGAATATACCTAATAACTATATCCAATCTACATCTCGACAAAAAAATGAGATAGATGCAAATTATCCATTTGATATTGATTTGAAAACGAGCAAAGGTGAATTGGTGAATTCAAAAAATGTATTGCCAAATAATGGAAAACCTACAGTATTACTATTTTGGTTGACAACTTGCTACCCTTGCCGTTTGGAAATGAAAGCCATTAAGGAAAATTTTCCATCTTGGATTTCTGAAACTGAATTTAATTTAATAGCAATTTCTACTGATTTTCCCAAAAACCATGAACGAGCTTATAAGTTAATAAAAAAAGAAGGTTGGCAATGGAAAACATATATTGACGCAAATCGAGAATTTAGATGGGTCATGCCAGGGGAATTAAATGGGCTCCCACAATTATTCATCTTTGACAAAGATGGGAATATCGTTCATCATAAAAGAAAATATAGCTCTGGTGATGAGCATAAACTTTATGAAAAAATCAAAGAAATTGTCAATAAAGGATAAAAACACCTTTTAACTGAATCAAATACTAATACTACAATGTTTTTAAGCAACTTGGAATGAGATTTGCCGTTGTGATAATAAGTAGTACATTAATTATCAAACTAAAAAAAACAAAAAAATGGCAGTATTAAAAGTAATCGAAGTATTAGCAGATTCTAAAAAATCATGGGAAGATGCAACTAAAAAAGCAGTTGAAAGAACAGCTAAATCTGTAAAGAATGTTAAATCTGCTTTCGTTCAAGGTCAAAGTGTTGTCGTTAAGAACGGTAAAGTAACAGCGTTCAGAGTAAATGTAAAAATTACTTTTGAAGTAAAATAAGGAAATTGATGAATTCGATTTATCGGTATAAAAGTAGGCACTTGCTCAAAGTGCCTACTTTTTTTATACACAATTTCTTAAAATCCAAAAGTTTCATCCTTCACTAGCCATAGACGCACTACATCTTTCCCAAAAATTCCCTATCTTCACCAAAAAACAAACATGAAAGTATGCATCGCCGAAAAACCCAGCGTAGCAAAAGAAATCGCCTT
>CAMZLN010000037.1 GCA_947311465.1 uncultured Saprospiraceae bacterium | reverse complement strand
TTATTTCTTGATTTAGTGCCTCAATATCTACTGAATGCTCCATATTTTGATGGTTTTTTTATTATTAGTATTAATTTTTATAGCAAGTATATTACCGCTGTAACCAATAACTTTATAACCAAAAATTAATACTAATAATAAAAAAACCATCAAAATATGGAGCATTCAGTAGATATTGAAGCACTAAATCAAGAAATAAGAATTGGAAGCGAATTTGTCGAAAGACTCAACGCAGAAACTTCAAAAGTAATCATCGGTCAAAAACACATGATTGAGCGATTGATGCTTGGTTTGTTGGCAGATGGGCATATTTTATTAGAAGGATTGCCTGGTTTGGCAAAGACATTGGCAATCAATACGCTTTCTAAGGCAGTGAGTGCCAATTTCAATCGTATTCAATTTACACCAGATTTATTGCCGGCGGATATCATTGGTACAATGATTTACAATCCGATTAAGGCAGAATTTACAGTTAGAAAAGGACCTATTTTCTCAAACTTTATCCTTGCTGATGAAATCAATCGTGCTCCTGCAAAAGTACAAAGTGCACTTTTGGAAGCCATGCAGGAAAAACAAGTAACTATTGGTAAGGAAACTTTTAAATTGCAAGCACCTTTTCTAGTAATGGCTACTCAAAATCCAATCGAACAAGAAGGAACTTATCCTTTGCCTGAAGCACAAGTAGATAGATTTATGTTGAAAGTGAAAATTGGATATCCTTCAAAAGAAGAAGAAAAACAAATCATTCGATTGAATTTGGGAGAAGAATTTCAAACCATCAATCCTGTATCAACAACAGCTGAAATTTTGAAAGCTCGTAAATTAATCAAGAAAATCTACATGGATGAAAAGATCGAGCAATACATTATTGATATCGTATTTGCTTCTCGTGATCCCAAATCTTATGGTATGAACGATATGGAAAATTTGATCAATTATGGTGGTTCTCCAAGAGCAAGTATCAATTTGGCGAAAGCATCAAAAGCTTATGCATTTTTACAAAGACGTGGATTTGTAATACCTGAAGATGTACGTAAAGTATGTGATGACGTGATGCGCCATAGAATTGGATTGACTTATGAGGCTGAAGCAGAAAATGTTACTCAAGAAGATATTATCAAAAGAATTTTAGACACAGTTCCAGTACCATAAATAGAGTCATTTTACATTTTATTTCATTCAAAATTTGAATAATGATTCGTTACATTACTATTATTACAATTTTATTTTCGGGATTATTGAGTTTTGCTCAATCATCTACACCCTTCAAAGCATTTGTGAAGGGGCATAAACTTGAGTGGGTCAAACCGTTCAATGGAGAGATGGGCAATGCCAAAGTGAAATTATCCCTTGGATATGATGGATATTTATGTAAAGGAAAAATGACCTATTTGAAAAGTAATATTGTAGTTGATTTAGATGGTACAATTAAAAATGATTCTATAAAACTCATAGAATATTCTAAGGAAGGAAAATTGCTAGGAATTATTACAGGAATTATTAATAAAAATACAATTTCAGCAGATTGGATAAGTAAAGATGGTGAAAATTTAGTCCACTTCTTGGCAAAAAAACCAAACGGGATTCTAGATAATAATATTGATGATTCATGGGTGAAATTTTATAAAGGAGTATCCAGTTCAAAAAATAACCACCTGATTTTAACTAAAAAATCAAATGATGATGTCCTAATTAAAATATTAAATAATAAAACTCAAAATACGACAATTTTAGAAGGTAAGTCCAATGATTCTGACTATGAATTTATTGATATTTCCAGTAATTCTAAGACTATAGGAAAAGAAAAGGGTAAGAAATTTCAAATAGTAGCTAAAGATAAAAATGGTGAATTGGATTATTCAAATTTTGAATTAGCCGAAACCATTCCTTTGCGTTCCAAGTCATTTGCCAACCATTCGACAAGCTATGAATTTGTTTTTCCTGTAACTCAGTATAAGAAATTGAATCAAGTTATTCAAAATAAAATTGAACCTTGGTTAGAAAAATGCAGAAAAAAAGTACAAGAAATTTCAGAAAAAAAGTTAGTTGATAATCATAAAAATCGTGGATTTTCTTGGTTTGAATTGACTTATTTAGATGAAAATATTTTTAGTGGAACTTTTTATTTTAGAAGTACTTGGACAAATGTGATTGAAACGAAAACTATAAACTACTCTTTTGCACACAAACACGAGATTTCAAAAAAAGAGATTTTCAAAAAAAGAGCAAAGTATGATTCTTTTATTCAAAAACAGCTGGATAAGAAGTTGAGTCAAATAAAAAAAGATGATAAATCATTTCAGCAATGGCTAAAGCATGCAAATTTTAAGCATTTTACTTATGGAAAAAAATATTTGTATGTGAGTACTGAAATGAGTGGATTATATGGAAAAGAAACTATCATGATTTCCTACGAAGAGATATCTGATTTATTAAAAAGAAAGAATTGGGTAAAACCATTATAAATGAATACGACAGAGCTACTTAAAAAAGTAAGAAAGATAGAAATCAAGACCAAGGGCTTGAGCAATCATATCTTTTCGGGAGAGTACCACAGTACTTTCAAGGGGCGTGGCATGTCATTTAGTGAGGTGCGGGCATATCAATATGGTGATGACGTAAGAAATATTGATTGGAATGTAACGGCACGAACGGGAGATCCATTTATCAAGATTTTTGAAGAAGAACGGGAGTTGACCGTGATTTTATTAATAGATGTGAGTCAATCATCATTCTTTGGATTAGCCAATTTGAAAAATGAAATTATTACTGAAATAAGTGCCGTTTTATCTTTTTCAGCAATCAATAATAACGATAAAGTAGGTGTAATTTTCTTTTCAGATAAAATCGAAAAATTTATACCTCCTAAAAAAGGAAAGCAACATATACTTAGAATTATTCGTGAATTAATCAATTTTGAGCCAAGCGGACAAGGAACAAATATTAAATTGGCTTTAGAATATTTTACAAATATTGTAAAAAAAAGAACGATTTGTTTTATGCTTTCTGATTTTATGGATAGTGGCTATGATACCGCTTTGAGAATTGCAGCGAGAAGACATGATTTAGTAGGGATACATTTATATGATGAGTTTGAAAAATCACTACCCAATGTGGGAATGATGAGAGTCCATGACGCAGAAACCAATGATTCTATTATTATTGATACTGCTTCAAAAAAAGTGAGAAATCAATACGAAGAAAATTTTCAAAATCAATACGATTATTTTACCAATGCCTTTAAAAAAGCGGGTGCAGACACAATGAGTATTTGTACCAATGAGTCTTATGTAAACGCATTAATGAAATTTTTCAAAAAACGACATAAATAACTGTGAGAAGAATAGGAATTGTCATATCATTAATATTCATAAACTACTTTGCCATTGGGCAACAAGTAGTGGGAAG
>CAMZLN010000036.1 GCA_947311465.1 uncultured Saprospiraceae bacterium | reverse complement strand
TTTGTGTTCTTCGTGCTCTTCGTGCTGAAAAAGATTATAAGATGTGTCAGTCGCAAATTCTTTGCTCCTTAGATGTATGATGATTTGAATTTCCAAAGGACATTATTTTTAAGAAATAATCTTATTTTCAAACGTCAACTCATCAAGGCTCGACTTTGGAGAGCCGACTTATCAAATTATCAACTTATCAAATATTAGATTATTGATTTTACAGGTCGCATCTACGAAGCTTTTTGTTTTTTTCGCACCGCTGGTGCAGATTATGTTGTGGAATTTGAAGCCCACTTCTCTTTTGTCACATGTAGGTTTTTTTTGTTAATGCTTGATTATCAATCATTAACAATTTTGTGATTTCGTTAACATCTTAATTGGTAAGATGTATTTCTTTAATGCGATATGAGGGTATAAATGCATTTATATTCAAAACAATCAAATTGATTTTTTAACCAAATACCAAAAAAATGAAAAAACAAAAAAGTAATAATCAACAAAAAATCCTAAAAATATCGGGATTCTTATTTTTCCTCTTATTTTTTATACATTCTTCGTTTTCACAATCGACATTACCTACTGCAGCAAAGACAAACTTTTCACTTGGAGTTAAATATGGCTATGATTATCCACTTTTCAAACTTCCTTTTAATGAATTAAAATATGGAGGCGATAGATATATTGGAGCCCATGCAGATTTGAAATTTCCAAGTAGATTTGGATTACGATTGGATTATGCGAATATAAAAACCAATCCAAAAGTTCAGATTCCATATCAAGTGTACTACGGAGCTACCCCCGCTACTACGGCACAACAGACCATCAAATTGATGAGAAATTTTGTTGGAATAGGACCATCTTACACTGTTGGATCGTCCCGAGTATCTCTATTGATGTCACCCATGGTCGGCTATACATGGCTAAAAGGTGGTGATGCTGAAGTCGAAAGTATGAATCCATCAACAACTGTAAAAGATGTACAGCTTGTAAATACGGGATTTAATACAGGAGCTATTTCAGGAAAATTCGATTTAGATTTGAATGTAGAATTATCAAATAGAATCAGATTTACTCTGGGAACATATTATTTACGGCATTTTAAAGTGAAATTGGATGATAAATTGGATATTTCTACACCCACAGCAATGGGGATTGTTCATGGGGAGAATGTATATGATGTTCTTCCAAATCCATATACAATATCAACAACGCCACCTAATATTGTGAAACCTGATATCAATAAAAGTTATTGTAAAGATTTGTCATCAATAGGCGTTAATATCGGATTGGCATATACTTTTGGTGGCTACGAACAAGCTGAAAAACCATTGTGTAAAACATGTGGATGTCCAGATGATACGCATAATGTGGCGGTGACGGTTCGAGATAAACTGTCCAATAAGGTTATCCCCAATGCGGATGTAGCACTTAAAAATATGCAAGGGGAAATTGTTGCAACGGGAACTACCACTAATTTTGGAGTAGTTGTTTTTGAAAAAGTCGCTCATGGAAATTATATGATCGATGGGATGGTTTATGGTGTTCCGACGACTACAAATACCGTCAAAGAACATGAATTCGTCAAAGAAGTAAGAACTATTCAAAAGGAGATTTTATATACAGATGTTCGATTTATTTTAAAAGGAAAGACGATTAATAAAGGAACTAGAAATCCTGAACCTAATGTTTTAGTAACACTAATCAATGAGCAATCAGGGGATGTGAAGCAAGATAATTCAGATGCAGGAGGAGATTTTGTATTTAGATTAGATGGAAATTCATCGTATAAGATTATTGGAAACAAGGACAATAAGTTATCTGATATCGAACGAGCATCTACTATTGGATTGATAAGAAGTACTACCTTGTTTGTAGATTTAGAATTGGGAATGGATGATTTTGATTGTGGTCAGGGAACTGTTTTAGATATCAAATATCCATTAGACAAGGCGTATTTAACGGCTTCTGCCAAATTTGAATTGGATCGATTGGTACAGTACATGAAAGATCACAATGAATCAAAGATTGAATTATCTTCTCACACAGATAGTCGTGGTTCCAATGCTTATAATCTGAGATTGAGTGATCGCCGAGCAAAATCCGCAGCACAATACATCATTTCACAAGGTATTCCAAGCTATAAAATAATAGCTCGTGGCTATGGAGAGTCTAGATTGTTGAACAGATGTGCTGATGGATCAAATTGTAGTGAAGCAGAGCATAAAATTAATAGAAGAACAGAGGCGAAATTGATTTGTCAATAGTCCCTGTAAACTTAAAAAACCAAAATTAAAACATTTTAAAATGGAAAGGAAAAGAAAAATTCAATAACTGGAGATTACTTTGTTGTGAATTTGTATTGAATATTTCTTTTCTTTTAAAAACCATTTTAGAAAAAACCATTTAGTAAAATAAAAATCAAAAAAATGAAAACGATAGTAAATTTAATTTCAATAGTAATACTTATAATTGCCTTTTCGGCCTGTAAACCTACATGTGATCCTATAGTAGTTGAGCCTTGTGGAGAAGAAGTGATTCCAAATAGTGAAAATTGTGGAATGTCCGTAGTGACACATTATTCTGAAGATGGATATGTCGCAAAGATATATGATACAAGATTTAATTCAAGTGCACCAATAGGGGCGGATTGGGGTCCTACTATTTCTGTTTTTCAACCAATAAATTGGACAAAAATGGGTATAGGACAAGTTTTTGGGATTGCAATTGATAAGGAGGAGAATGTTTATTTAGCAGCGTCGGATGTTTATTCTGATTATGGAATGAGTTCAACAAATCCATTTCCTGGACAGATTTATATCGGAAAAAAAGCAAATTCTTGGACTGCGACTCCTTTGGTGAATCTACCAAATACGGGTGGTGTGTTAAATGGAATTGGGAATATTGCTTATGACCAATGGAATAATCAATTGTTTGCAACTAATTTGGAAGATGGAAAAATATACAGAATTGAGTTGCCATCATTAACCATTACGACCTTCGATCCATGGATGCCATATACACCTAGTATAGGAATGGTTTCGCTTGGAGAGCAAGTGTGGGGCGTAGGAGTAAATAAAGAAGGGGATGATGTGAAAGTATATTTTCCTAGAATTTTTAATGGAAGACGAGAAATATATTCTGTGAAGTTAGATGCATCAGGAGCTTTTCCAACGGGTGTAAATCCAGAGGTAGTTGAGATCACTGGAGTACCTGGAATACAGGAAAAAATAACAGATTTGGCTTTTTCTACTGATCATAATGAGATGTTGGTGTCAGAAAGGGGAAATCCACACGAAGCATTGGATATGAGTTATACAAGAACAAGTGCTGGCTGGGTTTATAATAAAAGATACTATGTTGGCGCTTATACAAATATTGGCGAAAATTCTGCTGGTGGAGTTGACTTTGCATATATTGAAAAAGATGGAAATCGAACAGATGCATGTGATGAATTGTTTTGGGCAACAGGCAATTATATGCAGGTAGGAGCAAATCTAATATATGGAATGGAAGGTATTCATTATTCAGGAAATCAACCAACAGGAGGATTATCTGGGAATGACAAGACGGATTTGTTTATTGATTTTGATGGGGTTTATAAAAATGTACCGCCTTATGGCAAAGGCACTATTGGAGATGTAGAAGTTTTTGATTGTACAGAATGTAAAGACCCTTGTAGTCTGAATGACTTTCCTAAGAAATAAAAAATCAAAAATAATATTTTCTCAAATACCCAAATGAATCTGGAGTTCGCCTAAAAAGCGGACTCCTTTTTTTTTAAACAAAAATAAAAAAATATTTTTTTCATTAAAAGGGTAAGAAATAGAAAGTCGTTGCGATATAGGGGTGTAACACGACCTATTAAGCATCAAAAAACCAAATATTAGTTACTTATTTTTTAAAAAACCGATTACATTTTTAAAAAGTACCGATTACAAATTATAATCCTTATCCAATTATTTTTAGAAAACCCCAGATAACCAAAATCCAAATGAGTGAAGAAGTCCGCAGTACGTCGTCGGGCTTCTTTTTTATTTTCTCACTTCGCCTAAATAGCGTAGTTTGTTTTTTCTTGGAATTTATGAGATACAAATGATGAATTGAATTTCATTGGACTTGCAGATCGAATGATTTTCTGATATGTTTGACGAAATGAATTTCATCAGACTTTGCTATGCATAAAACCCCAAAGGGGTTCACCAAAATTAACCCATAGTGGAAACTATGGGGCAAAAGATAGTATCTCCAAATGGAAACGTAGCAAGTCACGTTGGAAAATGTTGACGAAGAGTAAGGCGAAATTTGAAGATACTATGAAGAAGATGCCGTTTTTAAAGATATTGCTTCAAATTTTGTCTTAATCAAGGAAATATTTGGAGACGTGGCAGGTTACGTTGGAATGTTCCTTTAAGTAAAAATAAAAAAAATATTTTTTTCAAAAAAAGGGTAAGAAATAGAAATCCATTGCGATATAGGGGTGAAATACGACCTATTACGCATCAAAAAACCAAATATTAGTTACTTATTTTTTAAAAAACCGATTACATTTAAAAGTACCGATTACAAATTATAATCCTTATTATCCAAATTAACCCCAAATTATCATAAACCAAATGATTCTAGGAGTCCGACAACAGTCGGACTTCTTTTTTTAAACATATGTTTTTATGTGTATATTTAAAAAGATATATGGAAAAATATGTGTCCGCCTACTTATACCCATTCCATATCCACAAACCAACAAATCCCACAAACTCGTTTTTGAACTTTCTTCTTTATCCATCGCCCTCGACGTTCCAATTGGATAATCTCAGTTCCCTTGTGCACTTCTGGATCAGAATCAATCGTCCAAATACATGTTTTTATTTTTTTACAGCGTAGTTTACCCGTCCAATGATTGGCATGTCGTATAACAAAATCACCTTTTTCGTCAACACCATGCCAATAAAAAGAGCCAGAAGTTGAAATGAAATCAGGTGGTCGAATAGGGATGGATTCCATATATTTGAACGCTCCTTTGGTATGTTCAAAGAAGTTGTCTTTTGTGATTGGATTTATTTTTATGGATTCCATGCGTATTTTTTGCAAAGGTAATAAAAATGGCTTTTGGATATTTAGAGCTTTTGTTTTTATTTTTTTATTTCAAAAAAAAATATTACTTTTAAACTGAAAATAAAACACCAAACAACTATGAATTATCTATACACTTTTCTTATTTTGATCTTGATTTCATCATCTGTGATTTCTCAACCGATTTCACCACTTATCTTAGATGAGAACGGAACTATTAGTTCTGATATTCTTTTTGAAAACGATCAAATATCTTTTGAAATTTGTGGGATTGACGAAGGACGAAAATATTTCGTATATGCCTTTGACTATAATAGAAATCCATTGTGTTCCTACGAAATTAGTATTAATTCGCATGAAGGAAATTCATTTATAGGAAATCAACGGTGCAATACGGTTACGATAACACAAGAAAACGAGTGTGTTTCGACATCAAATATGCTATCATTTCAAGTGTATCCATTTCAAGAACGAATAAACGAGCGAGCTAGCCAGCTTACTTTTGATCAACTTTTTGCTGCAAAATATTTGGTAATAAATCTTTTTGCCGGAATTATTAACATAAATGAATCAAGTATTATGACATCGGGTGCTATTTCAAAGTTTGAAAATGGCTCTACTAATATTGGATTTGATGACGGTATCATTCTCGCAACAGCTCCGATAGATGAATTGGGAGGTGCAAATACAACTACAGGTGCTGGTGGACCTATTTCACCTTCGTTAACTGACGTAGATATTGAACAATTAATTGATTTTGGAACCAATGATTGCAGTATGATTGAATTTGATTTTATTGCAACTTCTCCGACCATATCATTCGATTATATTTTTGCTTCTGAAGAATATTGTGATTGGGTTGAATCCCCTTACAGAGATGCAATGGGTGTTTTTCTAAGTGGATCTGACATAAATGGTTCCTATTCTAATAATAGTATCAATATTGCATTGCTTCCAGAAGAAACAAGAGATTCGAGTATTAATTCTGAAATTACAATTGGTACCATCAACCATATTAAAAATAGTGACTTTTATATTGATAATAATGTTATGATGACTATTGATGAACTTAGTTGCGATGGATTAACGCTCAATCCTCAGTCACCAACTGAGACTCAGTTTGATGGTTATACCGTTCCATTAACTGCACAATATGATAGCTTAGTCATTGGTGAAACTTACCATTTGAAAATTGTCGTGTGTGATGGATCTGATAAAATTTTCGGTTCTGCTGTTTTTCTTAAGGCCCATTCATTATCATCGATTCCTAATATTAATTCTTTTGGGTTTTATCCAAATCCAATAAAGGATACTTTATTTATTAAAGGCAAAAACTCAATTGCTAATATCAAAATATTCTCTATGACGGGAATTGTTGTTTTAGAACAAGCGATTGAAGCTGGAGAAAATACAATTTCATTATCCAATATTCCTAGTGGAATTTATATTCTTAAAGTGAATGAATCGGATTGGTACAAATTAGTGGTTGAATAGAGTCTGTTCATTAAAGTGTGTCTAAATTTGGCTCTAAATAATATTTATGTGGAAAGTCTGATGAAATTTATTTCGTCTTTTTTAAGTTCTAAATATTCGCTATTCTAAAGCATCTAATTTTTAACACTTTTTCTTGCCATTGTTACAAAAAATCACAAAACGGTCACCTAACACATGTTCAATGTTTTTGATGTTCTGATTCTACAGGTCGCAACTACGAAGCTATTTTTTTTCGCACCGCTGGTGCTACCAATAGGTCGCTCCTATGGAGTTGATGATGGAGCTGTGAATGATTGGAAGTCTAAAATGGCTAGGATTTGCATCCTAGCCAATGATAATAAACAAAATAACCCCTAAATTATTTACTTAACCAACTTAATAAAACTACGTTTACCCTCCTCATTATGAACACTCAAAAGATAAACCCCATTTCCTAATTGTCCCAATTCAGAAAAGGTCATAGATGTTTTTCCATTCTTTACTTCTCCTTGAAACAAAGTTTCTATTTTTTGCCCTAAATTATTAAAAAGATCAATGGTCAACTCACTTGATTGTTGCATATCTAAAGTCAAATTAATATCTGAAGTAAATGGATTTGGATAAACCGATAAACTAGATAATTCAGAAATTTCATCAACCGATACCATAATTGCAGCATCCATATCCTTTACTGCCACAGGCCAAACCCCAGGTTTCGGCACAGAAACACCCTTCGTATCGCCTCGTTGAGCATCCCCACCAAAATAGTATAGCGGCCAACCCTTATAAGTGATTTGATTGTGCCCAAAAACATCAATAGTACCAAAAAGTGCTTTATCAAGAGTAGAAGGCACATTTTCAAGATTCATTTCATACACAGGCCAAACTGCATTATTAGAGAAATCTTCTTTTGTGAAATTGTTGGTATCAAACTTATCTTTTTTGAACGTATAAAGCGTATTGCCTTGAGCATCTGTGAAAAATTGGATATTTTCTTCTCCTTCTTCATAATTTGCATTGTAAGTTTTTCCATCTTTGCCCACCAAAATATCATTGATTAGCATGATAGAATAATCAGGTTTTGCCACATACCACACATTTTTCTTAGCTTCTCCATTGGTATCGCCTGCATTCATGTCACCCATGAAATAGTATAATGGCCATCCTTTGTAAGTCGTTTGCATGTTGCCATCAGCACGTTGAAATTGACCGAAATCATCAGTGTCTAGACCAGTATCCACGGTGATGTTTTCTGCATAAAAAATAGGCCAATTGGTCACACATCCCCCCATACATGCGGACATGTCAGGTGTAGCATCTTTAGTGAAATAGTATAAAGTGTTTCCATCTTGATCGGTTAGGATTTGACCGAGAGTGGCGTCTTCTACTAATTTGACATTTTGAGCATTTACCATGAAAGATGAGATGCTAATTGCAAAAATAATGATTAATTGTAAGTAATTTTTTTTCATAAAATTAGATTTTTGAAATGAAATAATAATTGTAATACAACTAGTACTTGGTGAGGGGTGGGAATGGATGCGTTGGGGGGAATTGTTTTTGTGTTTGAATTTAATATTACTAATGATTTAAAATTTTTGTAACATAAGATAAATATATCAGAATTTAGTATCAATTCTCATTGTTTTTTCATAAATTACTGCTGAAAATATATTAAAAATGAAGGAGCGTTTCCACTTTAGGCTGAAAGCTTGATTTGAGATTGGCGTGTTTTGCTGAAATGTATAAACTTTTTGGTTGGTTAGGTTGGTTTGGTGTTGGTGAGTTCGGATGTTTTGTGTTGTCATTCCTTAAAAAAAGCAGAGGTCCACATCACAAATAACACATTTAGTTTTAGTCATCAATCAACCCTAAAAACAGAAAGAGCTACTTCTTTCCAAAACTGAACCTAACATTATTTATCATGATTTTACGTTTATTTAAATAATTTAATTACTTTAGCAACTTAATAAAACACCTGTATTGAACAGGAGAAAGGAGCTAAACAAATTGGTTAGTTGAAGTGCTAGGCAGAAGCTCATAATATAATGAATATCTATGCAAAAAAAATAGATAACTACCAAGATTGGATGTTCAATTTGAAATTGCAAATAGTTTAGATGTTGAGCCAAAACCATTAATCAAAAATCAAGGGGTAAGCAATGATATTAGACAACGAAAATGATCACTTAAAAGTCCATGAATGGATTTCGAAATATACAGAAGAAGGTAAATTAGATATTGTTACAGGATATTTTACTATTGGAGCATTGGCATATTTGTCTAATCAAGTCAATGATAAAATATCTAATTTTAGATTGGTGCTTGGTGATATTGTTAACATTGATGTTGAAGAGAATAGACCCCTAGATTTGTTAAATGAAAATATCACAATTGAGGTTGCTTTAAAGCTAAACAAACTTTCTCAAGATGCCGTTATCTTTTTAAAACAGGATAAAGTAATTGCTAAAACGCTTGAACCAAATTTTTGTCACGCAAAGAATTTTTTGTTTAATCCAAGTAAAGATGATGATAGGAATAAATATTTTATTTCTGGAAGCTCAAATCTTACAGAAGCTGGTATTGGGTTAAAACACACAAGTAACATTGAGTTAAATATTGCTGAAACTGGTAATAATAATCAATATAAGGAGTTGGTAGAGTGGTTTGAAGGGCTTTGGCAAAAACCACAAGCTCATAAAGAAAAGACCATCATTCATAAAGACGGAACAAAATCTAAAGTAGATTTTAAGAAATATCTTATCGCTGAAATTGAAAAAATATTTATTAAATATACGCCCAGAGAAATCTATTACAAGGTTTTATTTGAGCTTTTTGGTAACCAAATCTTAGAAGATGAGAATAATCCCGAATTTAATAGACAGATAGGAAGATTAGAAAATAGTGTGATATTTAATACACTTTACGAATTTCAAAAGAAAGGTGTTTTAAGTTTAATTAAAATGCTTCAAAAATATAATGGAGCGATTCTGGCAGATGCTGTAGGTTTAGGAAAGACATGGAGTGCTTTGGCTGTTATTAAGTTTTTTCAACTACAAGGTAGAGAAGTCCTTCTGCTTTGTCCTAAAAAATTGGAGCATAATTGGAGGCGTTACAAAAAACATCAAGACTCAAAATTTGAAAAGGATCAATTTGATTTCTTTATTCGTTTTCATACCGATATGATGGAGGAGAGATTAGAGAAGTATGAAGATCGTGCCGATAAATTTTTCAATAATGATAAGCCGAAATTAATTGTAATAGACGAAAGTCACAATCTTAGAAATGCAAAATCAAATCGGTATAGGGTTTTGTTAGAACAAATTCTGCAACCCAATGAGGATATAAAAGTATTACTCCTTTCTGCTACACCAATAAATAATTCTTTAAATGATATTCGGAATCAATTCAAATTGATGGTTCAGGGTGATGTGAATGGATATGACGAATACTTAGGAGTTCGAAATCTTGATTATTCTTTCAGGATGGCTCAAAAGGCGTTTAACGAATGGAGAGAAGATGTACAACCTAATATTAGCGATTTTATTAAAAAATTACCTGCTGATTTTTTTACGCTT
>CAMZLN010000035.1 GCA_947311465.1 uncultured Saprospiraceae bacterium | reverse complement strand
TAGTATTAATTTTTGGTTATAAAGTTATTGATTACAGCGGTAATATACTTGCTATAAAAATACTAGTTCGCAAAAATGCCATTTTTTTTGAAAAACTCAAATATCTTTAGGTATCTTTTAACTTTATCTTAACAATTTTTTCTGAAATGGGAAATCGTCGCAAGTCTGATGAAATTCATTTCGTCATTATATCTCATAAATTACTTTCAACGACCAATAGCAAACTGCGCTGCGCTGTTTGGATGAAATGAAATAAATTTCATTTTGCCTGCTATAAGTCTGATGAAATTCATTTCGTCATTATTTTTCATATATTACTTTCAACGACCAATAGCAAACTACGCTGCGCTGTTTGGATGAAATGAAATCAGAAAAATTACATTCAAAACCCAATACGATACCCCAAATTAACCCCTCCAAATCGATAATGCTGAGCAATGCTTGTCGTAGAAAAGTCCTTCGGGATATACCGATATTTGAAATTCAAAGAAAGAGTTCCAAAATTCAAAGGTTTTTCCAAGGCAATATTCCCAAAATAACTCAATCCAAGATTTCTATTAAATCCGTTACTATCAGAAATTACATTTACTTTATCAATTTCATTTAAGACTTTTCCTTGCGTTTTTGAAAGCAAATTGATGCAAACACCAGGCTCTAGTGCTACGTTGAAATATTTCATATTGAATCTATATCCCAAATTTATAGGCAAATCAATCATTTGGATATTGTAGTGGGTCACAGATTTTGAAGTGATTGTCTTTTCAATGATAATATCTCCACGAATCACCGTCAATGTATCTCCATTTTCAGATTCTGTGATAGAAATAATACCTTGTGTGGTATCCATTTTGATGATGGATGTTTCTAGTTTCAATTGTTCAGTAAGTTTAGAATAATCTATTCCAAATTTCAAATAGAAAGGCAATTTGAAATGCTCTACTTGTAAAAATATACCACCATTTAGTCCTTCTAATGATTTTTCATGAGTCAATCTATCTTCATAAATTACAGATTGTTCAGTGTTTTTATTACTTAATTGCTTTGATGGATAAAATGCTCCTACATGAACGCCAATGGATGGTATCCATTTTGGTCCATTGAAACTCGGACATTCAACTGTCGGTTGATTTTTTGTGTTTAATACAGTGTTTTTATCAATTTCAAGCGTATTAATTTTAGAATAGGGGAGTGATGGCAATAAAATTTTGGTATTAATTTTCAGTTTTTCATTCCTATCTATTTTGGAATTAGATATCATTGATTTTTTATTGAAAACAATATTTGTAATATTTTGAGAGCTTTTATTTACTGTACTAATGTTTAATTTTTGAATAGGAAATTTGCCTTTTTCAGTAGGAAGTGCTGTTTTAATAACATCGTCGTTCTTTATAATTCCAAAATCATTCGTACTTGTAGGTCTATCCGTATGAAATTCAATATTTTTTTCTACAGTAGAAAAAGAATTTACATCGTTTGTATTGCCGAAATACAAATAATAAGGAATAAAAGCCATTATCAACAAACTCGCAAAGGAAAACCAAATGATACCACGTCGTTTTCTATTTTCTAATGGATGAATAGCATCAATCAAAGCATCTGTATCTACATATACTTCAGCATTCCTTAACTTGGAAGCCATATTTTTTTCAAAATTTTTATAATCCATAATTTTGATTTTTATTCGTTTTAAATTGGTTGGTTTCTGATGCTTTCAATAATTTAATCATCGAAATTCTTGCTCGAGTGAGATTTGATCTTGAAGTAGCTGGTTTTATTTTTAATAATTTGGCAATTTCTTCATGACTATATCCTTCGATGATTTTTAAATTAAAAACAATACTCTGGCTTTCTGGCAATTTATCGATTAATTTCATCAAATCTTGTGTATCCAATTCATTGTTTATATCTGGAACAGTCGAGAGGATATTAAAATGGTTATCTTCTTCCAAAAACTTAATCTGTCTTATCTTTTTAATCATTTCAAAGGATGCATTGACCGCAATACGTCTAATCCATCCTTCAAAAGACCCTTTGCCTTTATAATTTTTGATATATTTTAAAATCTTAATAAATGTCTCTTGTAGTGCATCATTGGCAATATCTCGGTCTTTACAATATCTCAAACAAATAGCCATAACCCTAGGTGCAAAAAGACGCACCAAGTCATCTTGACTTGAGCGTTTTCCTTTTTGGCATCCTTTTATGATTTGGTTTATATCCAAGATATTTATGTTTTAGTTCTAGTAAATATAATGAACTATTGCCAAATGGCAATAGTTCATTCATTGTTGTTTTTTGAAATTATTCAATGGTTACTTTTTGATGAGCAATCCAACATTTTGTATCTATATCTTTTACAACCATATAATATTCACCTGCTGCCAGTTGATGGGCATCATTTTGAGTAGTCAAATCAGTAGTCAAGTCATCTATTTTATATATAGCTCTTAATCCTACATTACAATCTCCACAGTTTTGATCTAAATTTGCAATAAAGATTATAAATCCATCATCACAAGATGTACAAGTTGTATTTGATTTAGAATCTAATAGTTCTCCAATGTAATTAGGTAAGAAGTATTCTTCTTGTTCTCCACATTGCCCATCTATGAAAAAACGGTATCCAAATTTTGTTACATCAATTGGAAATTCATTAAGTGGAATTACATTTTCACCATGATAATTATTGCTATAAGGAGTTACAGTATAAATGTTGTTATTTAAATAAGTATAGATATTATTTTCACAACTTATTAAGCTTGGAGGAATTAGCATTTCATTTTCAATAACTATATCTACACACACTTGAGTACTACAATTTCCAAATGATGCAGTGGCACAATACTCGCCAGATTCAAATACAGTTGGTTGTTCGACAGTTGAAGAATATCCATTTGGTCCAGTCCATTCAAAAGTAGTATTTATATTTTGAGGCAACCCACTAGGATAAAGAATGGCTTGTCCACACCAGGATTCATTGAATATTTGAAATTCAAAATCAGTGATGTTTTCTACGGTAAATGTTTCTGATCGACTACAACCATTTAAATCTACTATTGTTATTGAGTAGGTTCCTCCTGCAATATTTTCTGTACTTGGACCAGTTAGACCATTACTCCATGTATAAACATAAGGTGGTTCTCCTCCAGATGTAGTAATGAAGATTTTGCCATTTGCCTCTCCACAATTAGCATTAGTGACATTGGATTCAATAATTAAATAATCATTCGCTATCTCATAACATTTGGTATTAGAGCAATTAGCATTTGTATCCGTTACTGTGACGCAAAATATTCCATTTTCAGTGATAGTTATGTCTTTGGTGGTTTCTCCATTTGACCATTTATATTCATAATTACCTACTCCAGACGAGACGGCCGTTAATTTAACAATCTCAGAAGTGCAGACCGCATCATTTTCGGCTTCGATAGTGACCATAAATTCACAATCTGTACAAATATTAAGGTTAATAGTTGGTGGATTTTCTATGTCAAGACTTTGTATTGGACTCGCTTCTCCTGTACTAGGATTATAAGCGAAAATATCGGCAGATATAAGTGCATCACAAATTGAATTGTCGATATCCATATCAAATTCACCTGAATCATTTACAGGAATGATGATTGTTCCCGAATTGGATGCCGTTACAAAATTAATAACAACAACGGCATTGTCAACGGGGTCAGCATTACAAGTAACTACTCCATTTCCTAAGGGATTTACAACGTCCAGTACAATATCATCTAAAATCACATCATTATCAAAAGGACCAATTTCAATTGTTTTTACTGGTGTAGAACACAAAGGGTCGAAAAGAGTAAGCGTTAATGCCGTATTTTTTGCTACTTTTCCACACACTTCGCCTTCTGTGTCGGTATATCCGTTGCGTCCTGTATTTAATGAACTTGCAATTTGTACTTCAAAATTATTGGCAGGAGTACCATCTGAATATTTTACTTTTACACAGAGATTAACAACAGGGAAGGGTGCATCATAATTCCACCAACTAAAGTGTGCTACTTCTGCTTCATAGTTATTCCCTATTTTTTGTCCTAATCCTTCTTCAATCCACAATCCTTGATTTTCATCAAAATACCACATTGGAATTTCTTCTGGGGCATCACTTAATTGGGCATTGGTAATTGGAGAAATCAACTTTGCTGTAGAATTTGCTTTAAGATTTAATGGATTCCTAGCTTCATCAAATAATTTAACGGCAACCATTCCAAAAGAACTCAAGACAACAGTATTTCCATTGACACGTGATCCCCGTAATTCTCCAGGCATTTTATCTCCCAATTTTTTATCATCTGTCGATAATCTTTTGGCATGAACAAATACAGTTCCATTGTAATCATTTCCATTTTCATCCATTATTGAATTTGGAGAAAATATAATTTTACCACCTCCTTTCACATTTATGGTTGCACCTTGCTCTGTTTTAAAACTCCCATCTTCATTTTTAGTAGGAATCAATTGGATATAAGAATGAATAATTCCTGAAGTCGGATACACATAATCTGATCCTAAAAAGCGATATCCATCTTCTCTTACAGCTTTGATATAGGTACCATGTGCATCTAATTTTACATCTTTAAAAATAAATACGCCATATTCGTCCGTTTGAGTGGTCTCTCCAGTTGGCAAGGTTACTTTTATCCCTTTTTCTGGATTATTCTCTTTAGAATTATCTCCTGCATTATATACATATCCATAAATTGTACCTACTTTTTGAGTAAAAACAGTTGGATTTGGACGTTCACCTTCCGTGATTTTCGTATCATCAATATCTTTATGACAAGCAGTAAAGATAGAAAGCATTAAAAAAAGAAATAGAAATTTTTGAGTTTTCATAATTGAAATTTTATGTTTTTTTGGATTTGCTAGTCATTTTGTAATTAGGAGCAAAGCCAATAATTTTATTATTTTAAATCAATTTAATTAATACGTTTTGCAAAGTGTATATTGGTTAGATAGGTTAAATGATGAAAACGCTGCTGAAGGTTAAAAAAAAAGTAAAAATTTTCAGAAATAATTCATTTTGTAAAAATTGTAAGTTTCCATCCAGTCACTAAATATGTCACATATCTTACAGAACGATTGATACTAAAGTATGTGTTGTTATTTTTATCTATATTGCAAATCTAAACAAAACCCAATAAAATGAAAGATCTATATCTAGTAGTGCTGTGCATATTTTCTTTGCAAATTCAAGCCCAAACTACCATTGAAATTCCTGTAAAAATACATTTAGTATCCGATGCAAATGGTACCGAACGGTTATCTGAATTGAAAGCTTTAGAATATTTGTGTGAATTGAATGAGACTTATATAGATTCAGAGTTTCATTTTTATTTGAAAGATGGATTTTCTTATGTTGATAATGCTTCTATTTTCAATGATATTCTGTCTATGGATGCAAGAAACGACATTGAAGAGATTAGAGACAATGGAGCTATCAATATATTTTATGCATCAAAGTTAAAATCTAATAATGTAAGTTTTTTGAATGCTTTTTATGATTATCAAGATGATTGGATTTATATTCAATTTGATTCGAAGCAAATATATAAGCAAGTTTTAGGGCACATGATAGCACATTATTTTGGTGTTTCACATTGTAATGGAAATTCATATTTTGTCAATCAAAATTTAGATAATTTACAAGATTTAGAATATCAAGATGGTAGTAATTGCGATGTAGCAGGTGATAAAATATGTGATACACCACCAGACTATGGTGTGTTTATAGATTCTGTTGAGAATTGTATTTATACTGCGACGGTATTAGATTTTAAAGGTCAACAAATTCAGCCTTTGGTCAAAAATTTAATGAGTTCATTTTATCCAAACACTCGAAACGGTTGTGATTATTTTGTGTTTACAGATGGACAATATGATAAAATGTATGAGAATTATAATAATCCAAAAAGAGATTTTCTTAAAGGAGATGCTCCGTCTTATGCAATGCTATCTGAACAAGTAAAGTTAGTTTCGCCTATAAATCTGATAGAAGTAGATCCAACCAATGGAATAGAATTAGATTGGGAAGATATAGATGGAGCAGAAAAGTATATTGTGGAAATAGCGATAGATTATAATTTGACTAGGAAATATCAATCCTTTGTTAGTGTGGAATCAAAAATTGTAATCCAAGATTTAGATTATGGTAAAAAATATATTTGGAGAGTTACACCTTATAGTGATGGTAATCCATGTGGGGTAAGTTGGGTAAGTGAAAAAGAAGGTTTTAAAACAGTTATGTCAACAACTGTAGATGATTTTTCTAAAATAAGTCGTGATTTTTTGATTGAAAATCCTATTTCGAATAGTATAAATATTGAAATTATTTTTTCCTTTTGATAGTTTGATCTTTTCATTGTGAACCAATAGACCAGTCAACGTTAAAATCTCTATCTCAAAATCAAAAGTCTTTGAAGATTCAATTTCAATATTTATACTATT
>CAMZLN010000034.1 GCA_947311465.1 uncultured Saprospiraceae bacterium | reverse complement strand
GTTAATTGTTAATTCACTCAAAAACAGTTTAAAGTTCAGACAGAATTGCCTTTATTCATAAATTAAAATCTATTTATGAATAGAATCTAACTCAACTAGATTGTCGCTAAGACAATCGACTCACCTTCTCAACTCACTCTTTTATCTTATCTTCAACGTAATAATTGTTATCACAGCCAGCATAATCCCTACAATCCAAAATCTTGTAACAATTTTTGCTTCGGGAATTCCCAACTTTTGGTAATGATGATGAATGGGAGACATCCTAAATATCCGCCTTCCTTCACCATATTTCTTTTTTGTATATTTAAAATATCCCACTTGTAAAACCACTGAAAAATTTTCAACCAAGAAAATTCCACATAGTATGGGAATCAATAATTCTTTTCTTAATAAAATCGCCATTGTTGCAATAATCGCCCCTATCGTCAAACTGCCCGTATCTCCCATAAATACTTGTGCAGGATATGCGTTATACCATAAAAACCCAATGGTTGCTCCTAAAAATGCCGCCGCAAAAATCACCAACTCAGCAGACTCTGGTAAATATAATATACCTAAATAGTCCGCTGCCAATGTATTTCCAGAAACATAAGCCAAAATACCAAGCGTTGCTCCTATGATAGCAGAAACTCCTGTAGCTAATCCATCTAAACCATCGGTCAGATTTGCTCCGTTTGAAACCGCTGTAACAATTATAATAATCATCGGAATAAAAATAATCCAAACCCATTTCTTAGCCATTTCTGTACTTAAAAAAGGCAAAAAACGAGTATAATTCATTTCATTCCCTTTCATAAAAGGTACATTTGTCAATGGAGTTTTTACTTGTGAAAAAGACTTTTCTTTTCCACTATTGACAGGATATTCTAGATTATATGTCTTTGAAATATCATAGTTCCAAGTTTGAGCATCCACAGTATCAACTCTTACCGTTATTCCATTGCTCCAAAGCATAGTCGCTCCTACAATCACACCCAATATCACTTGCCCCAATATTTTAAACTTTCCTTTTAGTCCTTTTTTGTCCTTTTTGAAAATTTTGATATAATCATCCAAAAAACCAATCATCCCCATCCAAACTGTAGTAAAAATCATCAATAGGATATAGACATTATTTAGTTTTGTTAAAAGCAAAACAGGAACTAAAATTGCCAAAATTATAATGAGCCCTCCCATTGATGGAGTTCCTTCTTTTTCCTTCTGCCCTTTCAGTCCCAAATCTCTAACCGTTTCTCCAACTTGTAATTTGTGAAGATAATTTATTATTCGTTTTCCAAAAACCAATGCAATCACCAAAGAAATTATTATAGCAAAACCAGCTCTAAAGGTGATGAATTTATATAAATTCTCGCCTGGAAAGTCAAAATGCTCCGCTAAATATTCAAATAGATAATATAACATTACTTCTTTTTGTTTTTCGTTTTAAAAAGTTGCTGTGTAGGTAACTTTTTGTTACCCACTACAACAATTTCAATTAGTCTGTATTCATTTTAAACACCAAAACTTTTCATACAAACCTGAAGCCTTATGAACTTCATTTACAAATACTTATCCTTTAGTCTCTTTAGTCTCTTTAGTTAGTTTATTCTTATTTTTAAACAATTCCCAAAGACTCTTTTATTAATATTTTATCATCAAATGGATGTTTAACTCCATTTATATCTTGATACTTTTCATGTCCTTTTCCTGCAATCAAAATTACATCTCCATGATTTGCCAATCGACCTGCAATCTTTATAGCTTGCTTGCGATCTGTAATCCTTAACACTTTCGACATATCCTTTCCATCCAACCCCTTTTCCATATCATCTAATATAGTTTCAGGATCTTCTGTTCGAGGATTATCCGATGTCAAAATCAATTGTTTGCTTGCTTCATATCCAATTTTTGCCATGATTGGACGTTTTGTCTTATCTCTATCTCCTCCGCATCCAACTACCGTTATTATATTGGATTTTGATTTTTGTATATCGTTAATCGTTCCCAAGACCTTCTCTAGAGCATCGGGCGTGTGTGCATAATCCACTATTCCAATGATGTTTTTCTCTAAATTTACCACGTAATCAAATCTTCCCTCTGGAGCAACCAATTTACTAATTGCTATTAATACTTCATCTGATTCTTGCTCCAACAAAATAGCACATCCATAAACTGCTAATAAATTATATGCATTGAATTCGCCAATTAACCTAGCAATTATACCTACTCCATTGATTTCAAAATGTAATCCTGTCAATGTATTTTCAAGAATTTTACCCTTAAAATCAGCTATTCTTCTTAAACTATATCGCTTTTTATCCGCCAATGAATTTTGCATCATCACTTCTCCACGCTTATCATCTATATTGACTAAAGCAAATGATTCTTTTGGCAATTCATCAAAAAATGTCTTCTTCGCCTTGATATACTCAGCAAATGTTTTATGATAATCCAAATGATCATGTGACATATTGGTAAATAATCCACCCGTAAATTTCAACCCTTCAATTCGTCCTTGATGAATTGCGTGCGAACTCACTTCCATAAAGGCAAATTCACATCCTTCTTCTACCATTTCATTCAACAAACGATTTGTGGTCAACACATCTGGCGTAGTCAAATTGGTTGGGATAATTCTTCCATTAATCACATTATGAATCGTGGTTAATTTCCCAACTTTATATCCTAAGTCAACAAACAAATCGTATAATAAACTCACTACTGTAGTCTTACCATTTGTACCTGTGACACCAATTAATTTCAAAGAACTTGTTGGATGATTAAAATAATTAGCTGCCAACCGCCCCATAGTAACTGCAGTATTTTCTACTTTAATAAAAACTACATTACTAGGTTGGTTTTCAGGCAATTCTTCACAAACCACACATTTCGCTCCATTTTCAATTGCCTTAACTATATAATCATGTCCATTTACTGCAACACCCTTTTGTGCTACAAACATATCTTTCTCCCCAATTTTTCGGGAATCGAATTCAATTTTTTCAATTTCTATATCTTCTTCGCTCGAAGCATAAATTACACTTACCCCTTTCAACAAGTTTTTCAATTTTGACATAGATATTATTTTAAAACTATCTTTATAGTTTGTCCTTTTGCTTTTGTTCCCTCCTTTATAGATTGAGCGACTACCTTTCCCATTCCCTTATGCTCTACTGTCAATCCCATATTTTCTAAAACATCTAATGCATCTCTCAATCCCATACCTTTTATTGATGGAATAATATTCTTTTTAATTTTTCGTCTCAACATCCAAACCGTATCTGCTTTTGGACGAATAACCGTCATTTTTCCAAAAGATTTTTGTTTTACAGGCAATTCCAAATATGCCAAAATCTTTTTTACATCTTCCGTCTTACCTACCGATTGATTTGGTAAATAGAAAGACTTCAAACGTGGCTTTGGCTTCTCATTGATTGCCACTTGTAAATCCAACTTTAAACTATGTACTTTATCCGCAATCTCTCTAAACACAGGACCTGCAACCGTTCCACCATAAAATCCATTTTGTTTTGGATCTGTAATCACTATGATGCAAGAGTATTTTGGATTTTCCGCAGGAAAATATCCCACAAAAGATGCTCTATATTCAGTCTTTTTATTTTTCTTTTTATAATTTATCTGTGTAGTACCCGTTTTTCCAGCGAAATCATATTTTTTTGTATATAAATCATGTGCCGTTCCATTTTTCACAACGCCTTCCAATAAAAGTTTTGCCTTTCTAATTGTAGCTTTCGAAGCAATATGTTTTCTAACTACCGTAGGCTTAATAATTTTCTTTTCACCATCAATCATATCAATTTCAGACACTAAATAAGGCTTCATCATTCGACCATCATTTGCAACTGCATTGTAGAAAGACAATAACTGCAACGGTGTTTGAAGTAATTCATATCCTGTTGACATCCATGGCAAAGTTGTTCCACTCCAGTTATCCGAAGCATCATTGGGATCTTTGATATAAGGATGAGGCTCTCCATCCAAATCAATACCCGTTGGTAAATGCAAATTAAACTGTTTCAATCTTTTCAAAAATCGCTTTACTTTAATTCGACCTTTTCTATCTTGACCATGATAATGATCATAAGCCAACTTTGCAATTCCAACATTTGAAGAGACTTCAAAAGCTCTTCTTAATGTGATAGAATCGAGTGTTGCTGTTTTTGATGTCGCATCCACCATCACCTTATCATAAAACGTGGTTCGACCATGCTCTACACTTACCGTATCTTGCAAATCCACATAACCATCTTCCAAAAGCGCCATCACCGTTGCTAGTTTAAAAGTAGAACCTGGCTCTATTGCCGTTCCGATAGCATCATTATACATTTCCCACCAACCTTTGTCGGTTTTTGAGATATTGGACATAGCTCGAATTGCTCCAGTTTTCACATCCATTACAATTGCAACTCCTTTCTTTGCATTGTGATGTTCAAGTGACCGAATCAAAGCTTTCTGTGTAATATCTTGAATATCAACATCAATCGTGGTTACAATATCATTTCCAGAAATGGGTTCAACTTCAGTCAAATCATTTACTGGAATCCAAATTCCGCCATTTATTTTCTGCATCAATCGTTTTCCAGTTTTTCCGTGCAATACTTTATCGTATTTCCCTTCCAAACCCAATTTTGTTCGACTATTTACATAACCAATAGTTCTATAAGCAAGCATTCCGAAAGGACGCTCCCTTTTTGGAGTTTTCAGCGCAATAAATCCGCCACCATATTTTCCCCTTCGGAAAAGAGGGAAATTACTCATTTTCACCATCTCTCCATAGGTAGCCCTTTTAGAAATCAATAGATATCGCTTTCCTGCAGCTCTACTTTCTTCTAAATAATGTTTCATTCCGCCTACCGTATAATCTGTATTCACAAAGGTAGATAGACAATAAGCCAATGAATCCACATGCTCATTAAAAAGCTCATCGGTTAGCCCATCAGCTTTTGTATCAAATCGTATTTCAAAGAACGGTAGCGAAGTTGCTAACAAACTTCTGTCTTCTGCATAAACATTTCCTCTTTCTGCTGCAACATCTTTATGCGATACGTAAGAGCTTTTTCCAAGCTTTCTCCACCTATCACCTTCCAATACCACAACACCAAGTACCTTTGAAAAAATGAAAATCGCAGCTAATACAAAGACGATTAGCACGATATACATTCTCCCTAGAACTTCGTTTTTAATGTTCATAATGCGTTTACTTATTACTTACATGCACCAAAACTTTCTTTGGATTCTGTCTTTTTAACTCTATTTTTTGCTCCTTTAAAGTTTTAACAATATCAGATTGCTTTGAATGATACATTACATCTGATTGTATTGCTGTATATTCCCATTTCAATTTCTTCAATTTTGCCTGTACTACTTGAATTTCTCTTATCTTCTTTTCAGAATAATGAGTATTTGCAATGTAGTACAGGCAAAATTGAAGAAATTGAAATGGGAATATACAGCAATACAATCAGATGTAATGTATCATTCAAAGCAATCTGATATTG
>CAMZLN010000033.1 GCA_947311465.1 uncultured Saprospiraceae bacterium | reverse complement strand
TCATTTATTAAGGAAATTTTATTCAAATAATTAAATCAAACTCTGAAAAACGACCTAAATTTATACAAAATAAATCAATAATAGTGTTTTATTATGGGTTTCCTTAAATTTACAGCTTAATTCCTAACGGACTATTGTAAAAAAAGAAAAAGTCCTCAAATCAATTGACTTAAGGACTTCTTTGTAGCGAGAGGGAGACTCGAACTCCCGACCTCAGGATTATGAATCCTGCGCTCTAACCGGCTGAGCTACCTCGCCATCCTGAATTGGTAAATTCAGTTTTTACCAGCTTTCTTTCAAAGCGAGTGCAAAGATAATTATTTTTTTATTGAAAGTAAATAGTTGAATGCTTTTTATTTTTGAAAATGTTTTTCAATTGCAACTCTTTAGGATTTTTTTGAATTAATACCATTAATTTAAAAATCCATTCTCTAATATCCAATACAGCAATAAAAAAATAAAATTGTTCTATTCATCAAATTGGAAATTGTAATTTTTTTATACTAAATTTAGCGACAGAAAACAAAACTAACTATGGGAGAATTATCACCAACAATTATTATTACAGTAATAGGGCTTTATTTTTTAGTGCTAATCGCTATTTCATACTTTACAAGTAAGGGGGCTGATACTGAAAGTTTCTTTACTGCGGACAAACAATCTCCTTGGTTTGTTGTGGCATTTGGGATGATTGGGGCATCTCTTTCTGGGGTAACTTTCATTTCTATTCCTGGAAAAGTGGGTGCAGGTGGTCATAATATGGATTTTTCTTACATGCAAATGGTTTTTGGCTTTTTAGTGGGATATTTTATCATTGCAAAAGTATTAATGCCTATTTATTACAGTAAAAACCTTACATCTATTTATACCTATTTAGAAGAACGGTTTGGGCGAAATGCTTACAAGTTGGGTGCTTTTTACTTTCTTGTCTCGAGAGTGATTGGTGCAGCGTTTCGGCTTTATCTGGTGGCAATAGTTTTCAATGCAATTGGCGAATTGACAGGCTTACAGATTCCTTTTTGGGTTTTTGTATTGATAACTATTCTCTTGATTTGGATCTATACTTTTAAAGGGGGACTAAAAACAATCGTTTGGACGGATACTTTACAAACTGCATTTATGCTTATCGCTGTAGTATTTACAATTTATTCCATAAGTAATGCGCTGGGTAAAGATTTTTCTGGATTAATAGAATTGGTTAGCACTAGTGATTATTCTCAAATGTTTTTCTTTGACAAAGGATTTGAAGATCCCAACAATTTTTTCAAACAGTTTACAAGTGGAATCTTTATGGCTATTGTCATGACTGGTTTAGATCAGGATATGATGCAGAAAAATCTAAGCTGCAAGTCATTGAAAGATGCTCAAAAAAACATGTATTCATTTAGTGTTGTTTTGGTATTTGTCAATATACTTTTTCTTACTTTAGGAGCTTTACTATATATTTATGCCGCAAGCCTAGGCGTAGATACACCCGCAAAATCTGATTTGCTTTTTCCTACACTTGCATTAAAACATTTACCAATGACCGTAGGCTTATTTTTTATTTTAGGATTGGTAGCTGCCGCTTATTCTAGTGCGGATTCTGCTTTGACAGCGTTGACCACTTCCTTTTGTGTAGATTTTTTAGGTTTTAATGGAAACAAAATTCAGGAAAATAAGAAAAAGTCAACTCGAATAATTGTCCATATAGGTTTTTCTGCCTTACTGTTTTTCTTAATAATAATTTTTAATACCTTTAATAATGATGCGATTATCACTCAATTATTTATTTATTCAGGATATACTTATGGCCCTATTTTAGGACTATTTTCATTTGGAATAATGACACAATGGAAGGTTGATAACAATTGGAAAATAATAGCCGTTTGTTTACTTGCACCATTTATTACATATTATTTCAATATAAATGATCTATTTATTGGGTTCAAATTAGGATTTCTTATTATATTGCTGAATGGAATTTTGACATTTTTGGGGTTGTGGCTTATTTCTAGGAATAAAAATGCTTAATTTTTAAGTAAAAAACGACCAAATTAGATAACTATGGATCATTTAACTATTAAAAAAGGGAATAACAAAATTAATATCAAGAAAAGTAAAAAATTTGTTGGTATTAGAACCAAAGGTGCCAAATCAGCTATGGATATTCCTGTTGTTGAAAAACAACTCCTTCCCAATGTAGGGGGATTTGAATTGATAAAATTTCAAGATACGGACAAATCTGTTGATACCTTATTAGATGAAGTTAGAGATGAACGTGATGTTGATTTAGGTACTCATGTTTACTATGTTGAAGGTAGCAATCGACCTATGATTCCTACAGGAGAAATTTTTCTTATTTTTCAAGATAAAGCAAGTGAAGAAGAACAAAAAGTGATTCTTGATGAATACAATTTGATATTGGTGGAAAGAAGATCAGCTTCCACAATCATTGTCAAAGTATCAAAAAACTCTCCTAATCCAGTCAAAGCAGCTCATTTTTTAAATAAAATAGGAATGGTGAAATCTGCTCAACCTGATTTAGATACTTATGTGGATGAATATCCTGCTGTAGCACTTCCTGTAGATCCACTTTTGCCACATGAATGGCATTTGAAGAATCCTGGTAAAATTTATGACGCAAATTACAATATTAAGCGTGGAGCTGATGCAAAGGTTATAGATGCTTGGAATCGCCTTGGAAATATGGGGTCTCCCAATATCACAATTGCCGTAATTGATAATGGATTTGATCTTTCTCATCCTGATTTGAATAATAATATTGTGAATCCTTACGATCTTTGGAATGATTCTTCTCACATTACACAAGGAGATCCAAGATTTGATCATGGTACACCTTGTGCAAGCGTGGCTATCGCTCCTGCAACGGGTACAGGGATGGTTGGAGTAGCTCCAAATTCTAAGTTTATGCCTGTAAATGGAACTTCTTATGGGTGGAGAGCTACTGAAAAAATGTTCGATTATTGTATTGAGAAAAATGCCGATATTATTAGTTGTAGCTGGGGCTCAGTTGATCCAGCCTTTGATTTAGATGATATAAAAAAAGCAGCAATTCATAAAGCAGCAACGCAAGGTAGAAATGGAAAAGGTTGTATTATCGTTTATGCTGGTGGAAATGAAGGTGAAAATTACTTGAATTTTTATGCACAACATCCAAATGTAATTGCTGTTGCTGCCAGTACAAGCAAAGATGAACATGCCACTTATTCCAACAAAGGAAGGCAAATTACGGTTTGTGCTCCTTCCAATGGAGACTGGCCTATTATTGCTGCTAGAGCTTCTTGGGATGAGGGAACTCCGTTTCAAGTGGGGCCTAGGAGATATTGGTTTGATGGTGTTTCACGTGGAGATAGATACAAGCATTTTGGTGGAACTTCAAGTGCCGCTCCATTAGTCGCTGGAGTTTGTGCTTTGATCTTATCCGCAAATTCCGACCTTACTTCCGCTGAAGTAAAGCAAATTTTGATTCGAACTGCGGATAAAATCGGAAATCCCAGTGACTATATGAATGGCTATTCTACTAAATTTGGATATGGGCGTATCAACGCAGACAAAGCGGTCGCCGAAGCCTTTAGAATGAAAGATGGTTTTACTCCAAATCCTGGTAACGACTCAACAGACACCCCTTTTCCTGGAAGTGATGATGGGGATGATACAGGTGGTAGTACAACATCTCCTGACACAGATTCTGGATCTGGAACTGGAATTCCTCCAATATTAGGAGGGGGCTCTACAAGTACTCCATCAAAAAGTGGAGAAGGCTTATTTAGATTTAGTGTCCAACGCCAACCCTCTCAAGGTTTTGGAGTACAAGTTTTTGCTTTTGCTGATTATGGAAATGTATTGATAAAAGCGGAATCTATTGAAAAACAATTTGATCAACCCGTAATTATCAATATCAATAAATTTGGTGGTCGTACGGTATTTAAGGTGATTGTTGGAGCTTTTGGAGGTATAGACGATGCGAGATCACTTCAAAGACGATTGGAAAATGCTGGAATCAAAGGGTTTATTAGAAATTTGAGTACTTTGAAGTAAAATTTGAGTGATTAGCTGAAGGATGAGTTGAAGTTACTGAGAACATTTTTTTTAAAATAAATCTTATTTTCAATCGTCAACTTATCTAGTCTCGACCTTGGAGAGCCGATTTATCTTATCGTCAACTTATCAAATATTTGAGTTTTTTTTACAAGTAAGTACTTAGCTATCCATAATATTTTCAAAAAATAATCTACATTTGATTTTTGATAAAATTATAGACTCCTAATATTGGAAAGAAGTTACAAAGGGAAATTATTACTTTTTGGAGAATACACAGTTTTGAATGGAGCTGCTGCGTTGGCTATTCCTTTAGATAAATTTTCTGGAAAATGGAGTTTTTCAAAAACAGTCGATAATCAAAATTTACATAAATTTGCTCATTTTCTAAAGCAATTTAATAAAAGACAAGCTACTCAGTTTGATATAGTTCAATTTATTTCAGATTTAAATAATGGTTTATTTTTTGAATCCAATATTCCCATGGGTTATGGAGTTGGAAGTTCGGGGGCAGTGTGCGCAGCTGTTTTTGATAGATATTGTATTAGTAAAAAAATCATAGATGACGATTTAGATAAACTCAAATCTATTTTTGCTGAAATGGAATCTTTTTTTCACGGAATAAGCTCGGGAATAGATCCTTTAGTCTCATATCTTGACAAAGCCATTTATTACCAAAAGAATCATTTCATTAAAGCTATAAATGTGGACTCTAATGATAATTTTTTCTTGATTGATACCAAAATTGAAAGAAAAACAGCCCCTTTGGTGAAAATTTATTTAGAAAAAATGAATCAAGATAATTTTCAAATTATTAATCAAAAATTAGCTGATTTAAACGGAAATTCTATCAATGCTTATCTTGAAAATAACAAATCACAGCTAGAAAATTATATCCATCTAATTAGCTCTATTCAATTTCATCATTTTAAAGAAATGATTCCATTCGCTTTTCAAAAACAATGGGAAGAAAGCCTTACTGATCCAAAATTATCCTTGAAATTATGTGGTGCTGGTGGTGGCGGATTTATAATTGGGTTAAGATTTTAAAGACTTCAATCTAATCAACCCCGCACGAGCTTGTTGATGCAAACCATTTTTATACTCTTCGGGCATTATCTTTAAACAATAATTAAAATAGTATTTAGAGTGAATTAATAACCCACTTTTTTCATAAATAATCCCCATTTGAAGTGCAGCATTACAAGCATAGAACAAAGGAGATTCATTCCCCATTAAAATAGTTTGATTATAAAAATCTTTTGCCATTTGTACGTTTCCTAAACGATGTTCAATACGTGCCATTCTATAAACATATTCAATTTGCTGTTCTTCTGTGTCAAAATTTTCTAAAGGGTGCTCTTTTAATAGATTTTCAGCCCTTTTATAATACCCACCATCAAAAAGTAGTCTTGCCTTTAATAGTGTTGGATGCGGAACAAAGTTTGATTTTGCGTTGCGAAGTGCTTGTCTATCGTTATCAACTATTGATTTTCCTTCAGAAATACACAATGCCATATTTTTTTTATATCCATCCATATTTCCCCTTATCAACTCATGCCAAGCTAGTTTTTGATAAGCTTCTTTGATATAGTTTTGCCCTTTAAAATTGATGAGATACGATTTTATATAATCATCAGCGTCCTCGTCTAAACGATATAGTTTTGAAAAACCCAACATCAAATCCAAGTAATGGAAGGAATGAAAATTGGGAGATTTTGGTCTATTTTCTAAAAGAGATATGGCTTCGTCATTGTGCCCTGTTCGAATAGCCAAATTGACCAACGCAAAACATGCCAACGGATTTTCTTTGGGTTTCAAATCATGATTACTGATTACTTTCCATGCTTTTGCACTTTCATTACTTAAATAATGAATTAGAAAAGCATAAATTACCACCGTTTCCTTTTCAAAAATAAAATTATTGCTTTCGGAGTATTCCAAAACTTCCTTTACTTCCTGTTTTCCTTGCTCAATCGTGCCATTCATCCCACTCAATAATCGTACACCCCATTTGTAATTGCTAGGAATCGTTCCAATAATGGCGTGTAATATTCCTAAACTTTTTTTATTAGCAACAAAATCTGGAAATAGTTCTGTGTTTTTTTGCAATAATTTATAGGCTTGACTTACTTCATTAAAAGCAGTAAAATATTCTTCAAATTTCAAACGAACCAACGCCCATTGTAATTTGATTTCCGCTTGGGAAAATAAATAATATGGAGATGATTTTGGACCTTGGCGTATCTTTGCTAATCTTTTATCCTTATTGGCTTCTAGTTTTTCAAATTCATCTTTTTCTTCATTAATAAAAACAGTAAAAAAATCAATGTAGTTTTCAATGTGATAGGCGATGATATTTTTTGGTTCTGCCGTTTTTAATTTAGAAATCGCAATTTTCGCTTCATCAAATCGCAAACTAATCGCTTTTTCATACGCATCCGTTGCAAGATTTGTAAACTCAAAATAATTCTGTCCAAATGATAAAAATGAAGTAGAACATATAAAAACAATTAAAAGTAGAGTGGTAAGTTTTCTTTTCGCCATATTTGTAGAATTTCTAGATTGTTTAACGGAAAAAAATAAAAATCCTTGCAATTTTATCACAAAAAATGATAAACTTTATTTCTTTTTTGAGATTAAGAATACAATCAAAATAAATGTACTTGTTCCTTATACGATTATTGCCAAATTTGTATTAAAATATTTCAGAAATCCTGCCCGTTATTTCGTGGGTTCTAATCGAAATTATACTATGAAAAAAATAGAAAATTTAGATATTATTGATGTAATTGGCGCAAGAGTGCACAATCTACAAAACATCGATATTCAAATCCCCAGAAATCAATTGGTGGTGATTACAGGTATCAGTGGAAGTGGAAAATCTTCACTCGCTTTTGACACCATCTATGCTGAAGGGCAAAGACGATATTTGGAAACATTTTCTGCCTATGCACGACAGTTTATGGGTGAAATGGAACGCCCCGATGTAGAAAAAATCACAGGATTGAGTCCTGTCATCTCTATCGAACAAAAAACAACCAGTAGAAATCCAAGATCTACTGTTGGTACTGTAACCGAGATTTATGATTTTATGAGACTTTTGTTTGCTAGAACAGGAACCGCCTATTCCTATGTGACAGGAAAAGCAATGGTGAAATATTCAGAAGATCAAATGGTCGATTTGATTTTTGAACAATTTGCCGATAAAAAAATCCTACTTTTAGCACCATTGGTTCGTGCTAGAAAGGGACATTACCGAGAGTTGTTTGACCAAATAAGGAAACAGGGCTATGCTAAAGTAAGAATTGATGGAGAAATTGTCGATTTAGTTCCAAATCTTATGGTTGACCGTTACAAAACTCATGATATTGAAGTCGTCATTGATAGATTAAAAGCGACAAATGAAAGAAGAAGCCGATTGGCTGATTCATTACAAATATCTTTGTCCATGGGCAATGGTTTGATTATGATTATGGATCATGAAACGAGTAAAATAACCACATTGAGCAAGCAACTGATGTGTCCAGAAAGTGGTATTTCTTATGAAGAACCTTCGCCTAATGCTTTCTCATTCAATTCTCCTTACGGAATGTGTCAATCTTGTAAAGGTCTAGGAAAAGTGCATCAAGCCAACTTGGAAAAGGTAATCCCCGATATGAATAAAACGATCAATACCGTTGGAATTGTTCCATTCGGTGATGTTCGTGACAATATGACATTCAAACAACTGAAAGCTATTGCTAAAAAATATAAATTTACTTTTGATACCAAATTAAAAGATATTTCGAAAAAAGCATTAGATATAATCCTTCATGGTGGAGATGAAGATTTGTCTGTTCCTATGAAATATGGTGGCAATGAATATGTTTACAATCTTGCTTATGAAGGCATTTTGAAAATGGTGGAAAGAATGTATAAGACATCCACTTCTGAGAAAATAAGGATATGGGCAGAAGAGTTTTTAGAAATAAAAAATTGTTCAGAATGTAATGGATTAAGATTGAAAAAGGAATCTCTTCATTTTAAATTGAATGAAAAAAATATTGGAGAACTGGCTCGATTCGATATCGCTACTTTATCAGAATGGATTGAAAATTTGGAAACTCATCTTTCTGAAAGACAAAAAACTATTGGAAAAGATGTTTTGAAAGAAATTCGCTTGAGAATTGGATTTTTATTGAATGTAGGATTGGATTATTTATCCTTGGACCGACCTGCTCGAACCCTATCAGGCGGAGAATCTCAAAGAATACGTTTGGCATCTCAAATTGGATCCAAGCTTACTGGGATAACCTATATTTTGGATGAACCAAGCATCGGTTTGCACCAAAGAGACAACGAAAGATTGATCAACGCTCTTCGTGATTTAGCCGAAATAGGAAATACAGTCTTGGTGGTAGAGCATGATAAAGACATCATGTTGGCATCAGATTATTTGATAGATCTAGGTCCTGGGGCAGGAAAACATGGTGGAAAAGTGATTGGAAAAGGTACTCCAAAAGAATTTTTAAAAGGTGATTCTCCTACGATTGATTTTCTGAATAATACAAAAAAGATAGAAGTACCCAAGAAACGCCGTAAAGGCAATGGGGAATTTATCGTTCTAAAAGGAGCAACAGGAAATAATCTAAAAAATGTAAATCTAAAAATTCCATTAGGGAAATTTATTTGTGTCACAGGAGTTTCTGGAAGTGGAAAATCTACTTTAATCAACGAAACGCTTTACCATATTTTTAGACAACATTTTTATAAAAGCAATCAAAAACCTTTGCCTTATAAAAGTATCAAAGGATTGGATAATGTTGATAAAGTGATAGAAATTGATCAAACGCCCATTGGTCGTACCCCACGTTCCAATCCCGCAACTTATACAGGTGTGTTCACCCATATCCGTAAGCTTTTTGGAAATCTTCCTGAATCAAAAATTCGTGGTTATAAAATTGGACGTTTTTCATTCAATGTCAAAGGGGGGCGTTGTGAAACTTGCCAAGGCGCTGGTAAACGTGTGATTGAAATGAATTTCCTACCAGATGTTTTGGTCGATTGTGATACTTGTTTTGGAAAAAGATATAATAGAGAAACTCTTGAAGTGGTTTTCAAAGGAAAAAGCATCAGCGATGTGTTGGATATGACCGTTTTGGAAGCTACTGATTTTTTCCAAAACATTCCCAATATCTTTCGTAAATTGAAAACTTTAAAAGATGTGGGATTGGGATATATCACCTTGGGGCAACAGGCAACCACATTGTCTGGTGGTGAAGCACAAAGAGTGAAACTCGCCGAAGAATTATCGAAAAGAGATACAGGAAATACACTTTACATTCTAGATGAACCTACTACAGGGCTTCATTTTCAAGATATAGCTCAATTGCTCAATGTACTCAACAAATTGGTAGATAAAGGAAATACCATCATCGTGATCGAACACAATATGGATGTTATCAAAATGGCGGACCATGTTATTGATGTGGGACTAGAAGGGGGGCAGAAAGGGGGACAGATTATAGCGGAGGGGACGCCAGAGAAGGTGGCTAAGCATGAGGATAGTCATACTGCTCGGTTTTTGAAGGAGGAGTTGTGATTCGGTGATAAGAAAACAAATAATGTATTTTTAACCTTTTTTTACTATATTTGCCTAATAACTACAAGATATGAGACAAGATGTTATTGATTTAAATAATCGAATGAAAAAGGCAATGACCTTGGATGAAATTGACCAAGCGGTTCCTTTTAATATACCCATTACGCCAGATCATCCATTCTTTATTAATTTTGCAGGATTGAGAGGCGATTTTGAAGATAGAATCGTTTATCGTATTTTGAACGTTAAGCAGAAGAAAGAAAAATTTACCTTTGATTATAAAGTTAATTCTTTTAGTAAAACACTTCTTTTTTTAGGAGGAATGCGTGGTTCAGGAAAAACATCTGAATTAGCAAAATACACCAAAAACCTAGATAATAAAAATTGTTTCTTTGTAGTAACTTGCAATTTAGATGATGAACTGACGATGGATAATTTGGAATATATGGATATTCTAATATTTCAGTTAGAGAAACTGACAAAAAAATTAGATGAAAATAATATTTCAATCAATAATAATGCACTTGAACGCTTGCAGTCTTGGTTCTCGGATAGAGTAAAAGAAGTAAATTCTAGCATTAAAGGAGAAGTAAAACTAGAAGTGGGTGCTGATGTTGGAGAAAGCTTTTTGGGGAAACTTTTGGGCTTGGTTTCAAGTTTAAAAGTAGGCGTAACAGGTAGTAAAAAAAGAGCTTTGATAATACGTACTACAT
Source organism: uncultured Saprospiraceae bacterium (assembly GCA_947311465.1). GTDB lineage: Bacteria > Bacteroidota > Bacteroidia > Chitinophagales > Saprospiraceae > CAMZLN01. The sequence continues at coordinate 1,788 of CAMZLN010000033.1, read as the reverse complement.
TAAAAGATAGATTCAATGAGTTTGCACTGAAATTCAATGAATATGTTGAAGAAGCTAATATTGCGCTTAGAAAAAAGAACAAAGGACAAGAAGTACTTTTTATTATTGATGGAATAGAAAAAGCGCTTAGCACCGAAATAGCAAAAAAGTTAATTATTGAAGAGCAAGGATATATCCAACAAATAAAAGCTTACACTGTTTTTACTTTGCCTATTTTTTTAATGCGTGAACGTCGAAAATTGGAGCAATTTGCAAAAGTTGAATCTTTCCCATTCGTGCGAATTCAAGAACGGAATGGAGACTTGGTTCAAGATTCTATTAATAAATTTAATGATTTTATTCTCAAACGGATTGATAAGTCACTCTTTGAATCAGATGATATCATTCAACAGAGTATTCTTTTGAGTGGTGGTTCTCCACGTGAATTGTTGCGTATTTTAGAAACTACAGCTTTCTATGCGGATACTGAGAAGGGTTTATTGGATCAAGAAAGCTTGGATAAAGCTACAAAACGATTGGCATCTCAAGCTTCCAATCACTTGACAAAAGAACAACTTGCAAAACTAAAAGAACTCAAGGAACTCAACGAAAAAGGAGAAGAAATCCCGTTTGATGATGTCCTTCAAGAATTATTAGAAAAAATCATAGTCATGGAGTATAATGATGGAAATTACAAAAGGGTTAATCCTTTAGTGGAAATGTCACGAATTTACAAACAACACGTCAGTGAATAAAGAAACTTATCAAGACAAAATTACGCTGTTGTTACGTGCTCTACGCAATGAGCGATTTCGATTTATTATCATTCAACATGAGCAACATACAATCCGTAAAGATATTGAAAGGATACTATTGGCTTCTTTTCCTAGAAGAAATATGATGACTTTTAGGATGGATGAAATCCAGCCAAAGGATTTTTTTAAGACTATTTTTGATGAATCTGAAGGGATTTTTTTATTGGATAATTTTGACAAATTACTTCAAAATCAAGAATTTACCTTTAGTTTTAATCAGCGTAGGGATCGCTTTTCTAGACATCCTATCCAGTTTATTGCTTTTTTACCCCTTGAAAAGGAATATATATTAGACTTAAGTCGCAAAATGCCTGATATGTGGTCTTTGCGTAATTTAGTGCTACAATTAAAAATTCCAAGAGATAAGAATATAATCACTGAAACAAGGAGAATTGTTACTGCACCTATTGGAAAACATTTGCAACATGAACGCCGCCGAGAGCTTGATGCCATCGAAAAACGAATAGAACATATTAAAAAAGAAAATCCAAGTTTGACTATGAATCTTTTTGCACAAGCAATAGACCTGGCAAAGGAGTCTGGAGAATATGAGCAGGGTCTATCATTGTCTGATCAATACCTATCTTATGCAAAAGAACACATTTCAAACGATAGCTTAGAATATGCTGACATTTTACGTAACAAGGCAAGTTTTCTTAGTAATCTTGGTCAATATAAGCAATCAAAAAAAATACTTGAAAAAATATTGAAGTTAGCTGTTTCTTTAAATAATGAAAATAGTATTGCTAGATTTCAAAATGATTTGGCGTTAGTACTTCAAGCCCTTGGGGATTATGAAGGAGCGAAGGAATTATTAGAAAAGGCGAAAAAATCGGCTGAGCAATACTTTGGTGTTGATCATCCGACGACAGCGGTTAGTTATTCGAATTTGGCAACCGAACTTCAAAACCTAAGAGATTACTAAAGAGAAAAAGAATTAATAGAAAAGTAGAAAAGATCGGGTGAGAAAAACTTTGGTGTTGGTCGTCCGGCG
>CAMZLN010000032.1 GCA_947311465.1 uncultured Saprospiraceae bacterium | reverse complement strand
GAACAATCTCAGGATTTAATAAAGTAGAAGTATCCCCCAGGTTGCTGACATCATTACACGCAACTTTTCTCAAGATTCTTCGCATAATTTTACCAGATCGAGTTTTGGGTAAACCATTTGTAAATTGAATTTTATTAAGTTTAGCAATAGGGCCGATTCGTTCAGAAATTTTTTGGTTTATTTCTTTTCTAAGATTATCATTACCATCAATAGATTCTTTCAAAACAATATAACCGTATAGTGCATTTCCTTTTATATCATGGGGAAAACCTACGATAGCCGATTCTGCGACAGCGGGGTGCTCATTGATAGCATCTTCAATGGGGGCAGTCCCAAGATTGTGACCTGAAACGATAATCACATCATCCACTCGCCCAGTAATTCGATAGTATCCCGTAGCATCTCTCAAAGCACCATCACCTGTAAAGTACATTCCTTTATAAGCTGAAAAATAGGTTTCTTTATATCGTTTATGGTTGCCCCAAATAGTACGAGCAATGGATGGCCAAGGAAATTTTATACACAACCGACCTTCAACTTGATTACCTTTTAATTCTTTGCCTTGTTCATCCATTAAAGCAGGTAGGATTCCCACAAAAGGTAATGTAGCAAAAGTCGGAATAGTTGGTGTCACATAAGGAATGGGCGATATCATGATTCCACCCGTTTCTGTTTGCCACCAAGTATCAATAATTGGACTTTTCTTTTTTCCAATATTGTCATTATACCAATGCCATGCTTCTTCATTGATTGGTTCACCTACAGATCCAATGACCTTTAGAGATGATAAGTCATATTTTTCAACAAAGCTAATATTTTCTTTAGCTAGAGCCCGAATCGCAGTTGGTGCAGTATAAAATTGTGTTATTTTATGTTTTTCAACAATCTCCCAAAAACGTCCATAATCGGGATAGCTAGGCACTCCTTCAAACATAACGGTAGTTGCTCCATTGGCTAAAGGTCCATAAACGATATAGCTATGCCCCGTAATCCAACCAATATCGGCCGTACACCAATACACATCATCTTCTTTATATTGAAACATATTTTTAAAGGTATAAGCAGAGTAAACCATGTATCCTGCTGTGGTATGAACCATCCCTTTAGGTTTTCCAGTAGATCCTGATGTGTACAAAATAAATAAAGGATCTTCTGCATCCATGATTTCAGCTTCACATTGGTCAGATGCTTTATCTAGCAAAGGTTGTAGCCATTTATCTCTACCTGCTTTCATGTTGATTTGGGAATTGATTCTTTTTGCCACTAAAACGGTTTTGACACCAGGACAATCTTCTAATCCAGCATCAACAATTCCTTTTAAATCTATGGTCTTAGATCCTCGATACGAACCATCAGAAGTAAGCACTATTTTGCAATCACTATCATTAATCCTAGTAGATAATGCCGTGGCTGAAAAACCTGCAAATACGACAGAATGAATTGCACCAATACGAGCACAAGCCAAAACGGAAATGGCTAATTCAGGAATCATGGGCAGGTAAATACAAACCCTATCTCCTTTTTTTATACCTTGATCCTTGAGTACATTCGCAAATTGATTGACTCTTTTATGAAGTTCAAAATACGAAATATGTTGCGCTTTTTCTTCAGGATTATTGGGTTCAAATAAAATAGCCGTTTTGTTTCCTTTCGTAGATAAATGTCTATCAATACAGTTTTCCGTAATATTGAGTTTTGCACCTTCATACCATTGGATATTGGCATCTTCTATATTCCAATTTAAAACACTTTTCCATTTTTTACGCCAAGTAAAATGCTCTTCTGCTATTTCTCCCCAAAAGACATCTGGTTCTTGAATAGACTTTCTATAAACTTTATAATATTCTTCTAGGTTTTTGATATGAAAATCACTCATTTTAATTGTTTTTAATTTAGGAATAAATTATTGTAAATATAACTGAATTGTCTAAGATTTTAAATGATATTTGTTAGTATTTAGTGCCCAATTGCATCACCCGCACCAGAAGGTATCCTAATATTTTCAACAATATCTTGAACATATTGTGGAGGAGGAGGAGTAGCTCGAGAAATTACGATTGAGATTACAAAGTTAACAATCATTGCAATAGTTCCAAATCCTTCGGGAGAAATACCAAACCACCATTCACTTTTAGGAGGTATATCGCCCAACCATCCCAATTTAAATTTAGCCATATAAAAAGTCATTAATAAAAGACCAATAACCATTCCTGCAATGGCACCTTCTTTATTCATTCGTTTATCAAAAATACCTAGGAGTATGGCGGGAAAAAAGGATGCAGCAGCAAGACCAAAGGCAAGTGCGACGACCGCAGCAACAAATCCAGGTGGATTAATTCCAAAATAACCAGCGACAACTACAGCGACCGCAGCGCTTAATCTAGCGGCAATAAGTTCCCCTTTTTCACTGATTTTTGGATTGATTATTTTTTTAAGAAGGTCATGAGAGATAGAAGAAGCGATCACAAGCAATAATCCAGCCGCAGTTGATAATGCAGCCGCTAAGCCACCTGCGCCAACCAAAGCAATTACCCAATTGGGCAATTTTGCGATTTCAGGATTTGCAAGAACCATGATATCTCGATCAATGGTCAATTCGTTTTTATTTTTATCGCCTACATATTGGACAATTCCATCTCCATTTTTATCATTGAAAGTAAGTAGTCCTGTTTTCTCCCAATTGCCAAACCAATCAGGCATTTCGTTATATTTTTTATTACTTACCGTTTCGATTAAATTTACTCGAGCAAATACTGCCACTGCTGGTACTGCGGTATATAAAATTGCAATAAACAATAACGCCCATCCAGCAGATTTTCGAGCATCTTTCACTTTTGGAACAGTGAAAAATCTGACAATTACGTGTGGCAAACCAGCAGTTCCCACCATTAAAGCAACTGTGATTGCAAAAATATCAATCATAGATTTACTCCCAGAAGTATATTCATGAAAACCTAATTCTCTATTTAAACCATCCAATTTATCCAATAAATAAACGCCATCAGTACCTGCCGCACCAAATCCCAATTGAGGAATAGGATTACCAGTCATTTGGATTGAAATAAAAATCACGGGAACCATGAAAGCAAAGATTAAGACACAATATTGAGCAACCTGGGTGTAAGTAATTCCTTTCATTCCGCCAAGCACCGCATAAAAAAGCACGATGGCCATACCAATATAAACCCCCGTATTAATATCCACTTCAAGATATCGGGAGAATACAATACCAACTCCACGCATCTGCCCAGCTACGTAGGTAAAAGAAACGATTAAAGCCGCTATTACTGCAACGATACGTGCGATGTTGGAGTAATATCGATCCCCGATAAAATCAGGTACCGTAAATTTTCCAAATTTCCGAAGATAAGGGGCGAGAAGTAGCGCAAGTAATACATATCCACCCGTCCATCCCAATAAATAAACAGATCCATCATATCCTGAAAAGGAAACAATCCCTGCCAGTGAAATAAATGATGCAGCGGACATCCAGTCTGCGGCGGTTGCCATCCCGTTGAGTAGGGGTGGAACACCACCACCTGCGACATAAAATTCTTTTGAAGAACCCGCTCTTGCCCAAATTGCAATTCCGATATACAAAGCAAAAGTAATTCCAACCAGTATCCAAGTCCATGTTAATATTCCCATAGTTATTGTTGTTATTTGATTTTTTAAATAAAGTATTTTCAGAAATAAGTCCACTACTTAAGTAGTTGGACATATGTTTTTATGTGTATATTTTTAAATAGATTTTGTTCAAGTCGAAGAAAAAAGCACAGTAATAGCTTAGCTATTACGAGCATTTTTGCTGAAGAGTTGGGCAAAATATATCAAAAAGATATATGGAAAAATATGTGTCCAGCTACTTAAATCTGATTATTTATTTATAGAGCAAAAGGAGATTGTAAATTTCTTATTGTTGTGTCTAATAATATCAAAAATTCTACGAGATTTGTAGCGTTATCATTTCGTTGTTGTAATAAAACTAAAATTATGAAAATCAAAATACCTATTATAATTATCAGTTTACTGATATCCAACCTAGCAATTGCCGTAGATGGTATGTGGTTGCCCTTTCTTTTGAAGACTTTGAATGAGCAAGAGATGCAAGAAATGGGGATGCAAATGAGTGTAGAAGATATATATAGTGTAAACAAAGGATCATTGAAAGATGCAATTGTTCATTTTGGTGGATTTTGTACTGGAGAGATTATTTCAGATCAAGGACTATTATTGACCAATCATCACTGTGGATACGGTAAAATTCAAGCCCATTCTAGTGTTGAGAATAATTATTTGAAAGATGGATTTTGGGCAATGAACAAATCCGAAGAATTGACGAATCCAGGATTGTTTGCCACATTTATTGTAAGAATGGATGATGTGACTGATATGGTTTTGGAAGGTGTAGATGATAAGATGGATAAAAAAGAAAGACAATCCATAATTGATGTAAATATAGATGCTGTAAAAGCAAAAGTTTCAAAAGAGTCTTACCAAGATGTAATGATAAGACCTTTTTTTAAGGGCAACCAGTATATCGTATTTGTTACGGTTACTTATAATGATGTGCGACTTGTAGGTGCTCCACCAGAATCAATTGGAAAATTTGGTGCCGATACAGACAATTGGGAATGGCCAAGGCATACAGGAGATTTTTCGATGTTTAGAGTTTATGCTGATAAGAATAATTTACCTGCGGAATATTCAGCGGACAATGTACCGTACCAACCAAAGCATCATTTAAAAGTTTCTACGGATGGTGTAAAGGCAGATGATTTTACTTTGGTTTTTGGATTTCCTGGACGTACAAATTCGTATTTACCAGCAAGTTCTTTAACGCAAGTTGTAAATACATTGAATCCTGCAAAAATAGATATAAGAGATAAAGCTTTGAAAATTGTAGGTGCTGAAATGCGAAATGACGAGAAAGTAAAACTACAGTATAGTTCTAAGTTTGCTAGAATTGCCAATTATTGGAAAAAATGGATGGGAGAAAGCCAAGGATTGATTGCCACCCACGCAATAGATAAAAAGCTGAAATATGAGACCGATTTTCAAAATGCAGTAAAGAAGAAAAGAAAATGGAGAAAGAAATATGGAAATCTTCTTGGTCAACTCGATCAATTGAATAGAGAAATTGAACCTTATGCACTCAAGCGAGATTATTATAATGAGATTTTTTATCGAAATGTTGAATTGTTAAAAGCTGCCAATTATTTGAAACGTTTGGAATCGTCCCTTGAAGAAAATGGAGAAGAAGGTTATAACAATTATAAAGGAAGATTGGAAGGATTCTTTTCTGGATTTTATAAAGATTATGAACCAAGAGTAGATCGGCAAGTGTTTTTGTCCTTGATGGAAATGTATTATAAAAAAGTAGGTAAAACGGAGATTGATTTATATCTTAAAGGAAAAGGACTTGCTAAAAAAGATTTTTTGATGCATTTAGGACAGTTATTTGACAACTCTTTGATAAAGTCATCCGATAAAATAGCTTCTTTGTTTAAAGAGAATCCAGATAAAGCATTAGCCACTCTAAAAGCGGATGGATTTTATGCTTTTGCAAAAAACATCTCTGCTGCCTACAAACCAACAGGGGATAAATACAACGAAAAGAAAGCCGAATTTGATGATTTGATGAGCAAATACATGAAAGCTCAAATGGAAGTTTTTTCAGATCGAGTTTTTTATCCAGATGCAAATAGTACTTTGCGAGTAACGTATGGTCAAGTAAAAGGCTATGAACCCAGAGACGCTGTAATTTATAATCCTTCAACGTATTTAAAAGGGATTGTTGAGAAGTTTCAGCCAGGAGACTATGAATTTGATGTGCCCAAAAAACTTTTAGAATTATATGAAAGTAAAGATTTTGGACCTTATGGAGAAGATGGAAAAATGCCCGTTTGTTTCTTAGGAACAAATCATACAACAGGTGGCAACTCAGGTAGTCCTGTATTGGATGCGTATGGCAATTTGATAGGTCTCAATTTTGATAGAGTATGGGAAGGCACGATGAGTGATTTGAATTACGATGAAACTATTTGTAGAAATATAATGGTGGATATTCGCTACATTCTTTTTGTTGTAGATAAATTTGCTGGGGCAGGACATCTTGTAGATGAGATGGATTTAGTTCATCCTAAGATAAAAAAGAAGCCCAAAAAGATTAAGATGAATTATGGACCAGTAAGGACAAAAAAGGCGAAAGCTCGAATTATGAAAACCCCAGAAAGATAATTTTCTAGTCAAGAATATTTATGAGCCATAGAAATGTCGGAAGCGGACATTTCTATGGCTTCTTTCTGTGATGTAATCAATGTCACCTATAAATAAAGTTGAATTAGTTTATATTTGTAAAAAAAAGGCACATGAATTACATAGATATCATAGTCAATAGTTATAAAAATTTTGCTGGATATGTTTGGAGAGAGCTAACTTTCCAAACAGATCCATGGTATATCAATTATTTTTATTATTTGATTTTGCTTTCGCTAATTGTCTGGGGATTGGAGATAATGTTCCCATGGAGAAAGCATCAATCTAAATTTAGGAAAGACTTTTGGTTAGATGCCTTTTATATGTTTTTCAATTTTTATATTTTCAAGCTTGTTATTTTTATAGCATTTGCAAATGTGACGGCTACTTTTTTTGAAGGTTTAGGAATAAAGAGTATTGCTTTATTTGATGCTAGTGGCTGGTCTCCTTGGTTGCAATTTGCTGTTTTCTTCATAGCATTAGATTTTGTACAATGGTTTACCCATGTGATGTTACATAAGTTTGATTTTCTTTGGCAATTTCACAAAGTCCATCATTCTGTTGAAGAGATGGGATTTGCGGCACACTTACGATATCATTGGATGGAAAACGTTTTTTATACGCCTATGAAATACATTATGGTCATTTTGATAGGAAATTTCAATCCTGAAAATGCGTATATCATTTATTATATTTCTATTGCAATAGGCCATTTGAATCATGCCAATATCAATTTGAGTTATGGTCCTTTGAAGTATATTCTAAATAATCCAGCTATGCATATATGGCATCATGCTTATAGTTTGCCAGAAAACCGAAGAAAAGGTGTCAATTTTGGAATCTCATTGAGTTTGTGGGATTATATTTTTGGAACTTCATATATTCCTGAAAATGGTAGAGATATAAGGATTGGTTTTGAAGGTATTGAAAAATTTCCTAAAGATTTTGTTCATCAAAATTTGTATGGATTTAAGCATGAATGACCTTTTTAACTAAAAAAGTCATATTTTTTCTATATATTTTTTAACTTATATGTAAAAATACCATATATGGGGTATTTATTATGGAATTATTTAATGTATCTTTGTGAAGTAATTATTGTGAAAACAAATTTTTGTTATATACAGTAGTTCCATGAACATACATATCACAACCATGATGCCGATTACACCTTTTTTTATTTAGGCAAAAAAAAGCGATATGTATTTCAAATTAAATAGTATTTACACTTGAAACACTGAAGAACTTTTCTTCAATTACACAGTTTCTCAATATTATATAAACGAAAGGCGCTTTACCTCAATTTTAACCAATGTGATTTACAAATAATTTATAATCTTTTGAGAACCAATCATATCCTATAGCCCCAATTGCGCCTTTCTTTTTTTTCTTTTTTTATCTTATTATTTTGAGAATCTAATAATTTATAGCTAGATTCGAATTTTAGAATTTAAATTAATTGAAATGAAAAAGAAAATT
>CAMZLN010000031.1 GCA_947311465.1 uncultured Saprospiraceae bacterium | reverse complement strand
CCTGAAAAATTCTTCTGTTTTTTTGTTTTAAATGATTTAGGCTCGAACTTTGTATTCATTCCTATTGAAAAATAATATTTTTTTTCTACTCCCAAAACACAAAACATGAGGATCCCCATCTCAAATACAACGCTAATAGAAAGATTTCATCGAAAGACTGGCATCCAACAATTTTAATAATAGGATTTTTACAAAAAAAATTGTAAATTGAATCTGAATGTAAAATCATGAGCACAGCCATTAAATTGACAAGTAACAAAAAAATATTACTGATTGAAGATAATCTTGGAGATGCAAGATTAGTTGAATTGTTTTTAGAAAACTCTGATTTAGCTAATTATGAAATCATCCATAAAGCTACTCTTGCCGAAGGTTTAAAGCTGGTATCTCAATTTGAGTTTGAAGTTATTCTCTTAGATTTGTCGCTTCCTGATAGTTCGGGTCAAAAGACCTATGAACAACTTTTTGAACTCAATCCCAATTTGAACATCATCGTTCTTACAGGTAATTCAGATAAATCTATAGGGATTGATGCCGTCAAGTCTGGGGCACAAGATTTTCTAGTAAAAGGGGAGTTTGACCAAGAAATGTTGTCTAAAACATTAAAATTTTCGATAGAAAGAAATAGCATTTTAAGAAAATTAGAAGAAACACAACGACTTTCACATATAGGGCATTGGGAATATAAATCCAATGAAAAATTTTTCACTGCTTCAAATGAATTTTATAGAATATTGGGATTAAAACCTAAAAGAAATAGTATATCAAAATCTGATGTTTATGATCCAACTCATCCAGTTTCTTTTCTAAAAATGACTTTTGAAAGTATTCTTGTAGGACAACCAATTGAAGAAGATTTATGGTTTATCAGAACAGATGGTAAACCTAGATATTTATCACTTAAATGTGAAAAATCACAAGAAACAGAAGACACTTTTCTCATTCAAGGAATTATTCAAGATATTACGATAAGAAAAGAAGCCGAACAAGAAAATAGACAGAGCAAAGAGCGCTACCAAGATATTTTTAAAAAATCAAAAGATGGAATTATCATTTGTGATTACAATGGAAAAGTTTTGGATTGTAATCCCGCAATGAACCAATTGGTCAATTGCTCTCAATTTGGAGAAGAATCTATAGATATTTTTTCTATTTTTAAATCTCCTACCATAAAAGAGCTTGTCAAAAATAGATTGGATCAAAAACTGGGCATTAATGAAACTCAGGTTGAAATTCAAAATTTCAAAGGAGATGTGAGAACTTGTATCCTAATTGCAACACACCTTAGTAGTGACGAAGGAAATACATACAATATTATTTTAAGAGATATTACAGAACAACAACAAGCAGAGAAATTACAAAAAGCGAGAACCCTTGCTGATCAGTCTGCAAAATTACGAGAGCAATTTCTAGCAAGTATTAGTCATGAAATGCGAACACCTATGAATGCTATTTTAGGGATGAGTAATTTATTGGACAAAACGACCATTGATGATGAACAATCGGGATATGTTAAATCAATAAAACAATCTTCTGAAGTTCTTTTAGGTATTGTCAATGATATTTTGGAAATTGCTACGATAGAAAAAGGTAAAATTAAATTTGAAAACGAGCGTTTCAATTTGTTTGATTTCCTTGAAAATCTCAAACAAGTAATGATTTATAAAATCAAAGAAAAAGAATTAGCTTTTAATATACAAATTGATTCTTCTATCCCAAAATATATAATGGGTGATAAATTACGCTTGAGTCAAATTCTATATAACTTGGTTGGGAATGCCATAAAATTCACCGACAAAGGTGAAGTAAACATATATGTAAAGCAACTCTTTCACAACGAAGAGACCACCCAAATCAAATTTTCTGTAAAAGATACAGGTATCGGTATGCCAGAAGACAAAATTGGTGCAATTTTTGATTCATTCACACGTATACGAACTAAAGACCGTATTTTTGAAGGAACGGGACTTGGTTTGTCAATTGCAAAAAGCCTTGTGGAATACCAAGGTGGAAAGATGTGGGTAGAAAGTGAATTTGGAAAAGGATCCAGTTTTCATTTTGATATGATATTTGACATTGCGTCGCAAGCAGATGACCATGATGATGGCATCGAAAAACCAGCAATCATTGATAGTGATTTTTCTTTTAGCCTGTTATTGGTAGAAGATCATAAAATGAATCAGATTGTAGCTAAAAAAACGCTTGAAAAACAATGGAAAAATATTAATATCTCTATCGCAAATCATGGGAAAGAAGCGATTGTTTTGCTTGAAGAAAAAAAGTTCGATATCATTTTAATGGATTTGCAGATGCCTATTATGGATGGATATGAAACCACTGAATTTATTCGAACAAAATTTCCAAAAGCAGTTTCTAAAATTCCGATTTTAGCAATGACCGCTCATGCGCACATTTCCAAAGATGAAAAATTTAAGGAACATGGGTTTGACAATTTTGTTTTAAAACCTTTTGAACCTGAGCAATTATTTAATATTATTAGCAAATATGTAATTCATAAATAAATTGAAAATTATGGCAAACATCCAATATTCACACATCAATTTAGAATATTTAGATTTGATGGCAGATGGTGATGATAGTATGAAACATGTAATTCTTGGAATGTTGATTACTGAACTCCCTGAAGAAATTCAAAAAATGAAAGGCTTGATTCAGAATCAAAGCTGGACTGAGCTAAGTAACGTTAGTCATAAATTAAAATCTACACTTTCTTATGTAGGAAATGAAGAAATGACGCTTGCGAATAAAGCAATTGAAAAATTCTCAAAAAACCAGATTTCTTTGGAAGAGATTGGTGCGCTTTATACTACCTTGAAAGATCACCTTTCTAGTGTTGTAAATGAATTGAAGGTCGAATTAGATAAAGTATCTTAAAAATAAAAAATATTTATTTGGAGCCAGTTATTTTAAAGTAACTGGCTCTTTTTTTTGATAAAAAGCAGCCCATTCTTCCTATCAATCCGTGTTCTAAGACTTACAATTCTTCTCATTTTCTTAATATCTTAGCAATTGATTTAAAATAACCCTATATTTGTCGCTGGAAAACCATGTACAGTAAATATGAAAATTTTAGTTTGTGAAGATGAGCAGATACTTTTGACTACACTCGACTTTCGTTTGAGAAAGATGGGCTATGAAGTTATTCTGGCAAAAGATGGAAAAGAAGCGCTTGGAGTTATACTCAATCAGGAAGTTGATTGCGTCGTAGCGGATATTATGATGCCGTTTGTAACTGGATTAGAATTATTAGATTATGTTCGACAAGATATGGAATCCAATTTACCAATAATTGTCATGTCTGCGCTTGAAGATGATGAAGTGGTTCTCCAAGCTTTCAATTTAGGGGCAAATGATTTTATTGCAAAACCTTTTAAAACGGATGAACTTATCTTAAGAATCCGAAGACTTACAACTCAATCGCAGTAATTATATTTTAACACAAAAAAAATAACACAAAATGAAAGGTATTATTCTAGCAGGAGGATCTGGAACTAGACTTCATCCGTTGACAATGGCAGTTAGTAAACAATTGATGCCAGTGTATGATAAACCAATGATTTATTATCCTTTATCTACGCTTATGATGGCTGGAATTAATGACATTCTCATTATTTCTACACCCCATGATTTACCTCACTTTAGAAAACTTCTTGGAGATGGTAGTGATATTGGTTGTAATTTTGAATATGTAGAACAAAAAATTCCTAATGGATTGGCTCAAGCTTTCGTTTTAGGGGAATCTTTTATTGGAAATGATTCCGTAGCTTTAATATTGGGAGATAATATTTTTCATGGTATCGGAATGAAAAAACTGATGCAAAATAGTACAGACCCATCGGGAGGAGTTGTTTTTGCTTACCAGGTTGCGGATCCTGAAAGATATGGCGTTGTAGAATTTGATGAATACTTCAAAGCAATTACTATCGAAGAGAAACCAACAAAGCCAAAATCAAATTTTGCAGTTCCAGGTTTGTATTTTTATGATAATTCTGTAGTAGAAGTTGCTAAAAAGCTTAAACCAAGTGCAAGAGGTGAATATGAAATCACAGATGTCAATAAATATTACCTAGAAAAAGGAAAATTAAAAGTGGGTGTTTTAGAACGTGGGGTTGCTTGGCTGGATACAGGCACTCACGAGTCTTTGATGCAAGCAGGACAATTCATTCAAGTGATTGAAGATCGTCAAGGATTGAAAATTGGCTGTATCGAAGAAGTGGCTTGGGATATGGGTTATATCAATAATGAGCAATTAGAAAAATTAGGACATAAATATATTAAAAGTGGCTATGGTGGTTATCTTTTGAATTTATTGAAATAGGATTTTTTTTTAAGACGCGGGGTGGGGTATTTAAATGTTTTTCTCGCTAAGACGCTAAGGTGGATGATTGTAACACCAACACACACCTAACTTTGCGTCTTTGCGTGCTAAATAACCTAACTTCGCGCCTTCCCGCCTTTGCGTGCTACACCATCCCCAAGCCCCCCTTCAAGAATCAAACCGCAGAACATCCGACAAAGCATCTCCAATTAAATTGAAAACCGTAACAGTTATAAAAATAGCAATGCCAGGAAACACAGCCAACCACCAAGCGTCAGGCTTTTTACGCGCAAAAGATAGCAATTGCCCCCAAGTCATATCATCCGCTCCAACTCCAATCCCCAAAAATGAAAGTGTAGCTTCTACAAGAATAGCACCTGAAATTCCAAAAGCAATAATGATTAGTATTGGAGAAATAGCATTTGGCAAAGCATGTTTCATTATAATTCTAAAATGCTTCACCCCCATTGCTTTCGCAGAAATTATATATTCTAAATTTCTGATTTTCAATAATTCTGCCCTTAAATATCTTGCAATTCCAGTCCATCTAAAAAATCCAATAATTAATATTACATTAAAAATTGAAGGATATTGAATGACAGATAACGAAGCAAATAGAATTAAAATTAAGGGAATTGAATTTATTATTTCAATCATTCTCGATAATAATAGATCCATCGGTACCGATACCTTTTTACCTAAAATACGATTCTTTTCTAAAATAAAAGCCAAAAGATTAATAAAGGACATTATAAAAATCCCAATTGCTATGCTTTTAATTATTTCAAAGGTAAAATCACCTTGGCTAAACGCTAATTTCCTAAACAAAAATCCATAAATTATAAATAGAATCAATCCAATAATATTAAATACAATCCTTATTCTTGAAACCTGAAATAATTTATCTCCAAAATAACCCGCAAGAATTCCAAAAAAAATACCAATTATCCCTGCAATTAACATCGATAAAATACCCACTAAAAGCGCAATTCTCGTTCCATTAATTAATCCTGCAAATACATCTTTTCCTAAATCCGAAGTTCCCAACCAATGTCTATATCTCGTAGATTTTATTTCTTGTATTGAAAAAGGACTTTTATATACATTATTCAAATCAAAACTATTACTAGAATATGGAATTGGAGCATTAATATAAAAATCATAGGCTAATTCATTCCAATCCTTTTTTTGTATCATTTTATAGGGATTAGCAATACTTAACTTCTCTAAATATTCATGAAAGACAGGATAATATATTTTATTTTCTACCTTACAAATCAATGGTCGTTCATTAGCTATGAAATCACTAAAAGTTCCAATAAAAATTAACAAATAAATGATTCTCAATGACCATTTCGCAGATCTTCTTTTATTTATCGCTTTCCACAAACCTAGCCGATAGCCATCCAATGTAGTTTTGGGAGCTACATCATTATCCTTAGATATGTGTTTTTTTCTATTCAATCTTTAAAATTTCACTCGTGGATCCAACAATTTATACAAAATATCTGCTACCAAATATCCAAATATAGTTAAAAAAGCCGACAGTAATAATATCGCATTTACTACTGGCCAATCTTGTTGCAATATTCCATCATACGCCAATCGACCCATTCCTGGAATACTGAAAATTATTTCCACAACCGTCGATCCCGCTAACGCAGCAGGAAATATAGTTGCAAACATTGAAATCAATGGAAATATTCCATTTTTAAAACCGTGCTTCCAAATTATTTCTTTTTGATGGAGACCTTTAGCCTTCGCTGTCACCATATATTGTTGCCCAAAAACATTGAGCATCCCATTTCTCATTTGTCGAGTAATAAATGCAAACGCACCATAAGTAATACAAAATATAGGTAAAACAAGATGATAGGCAGTATCCCAAAACCTACTCCAATAGGATGCATCACTTGAAAGGCTTGATAATCCTCCCGTTGGAAAAATATCGGTCCATGCTCCATATTCTGACGTTGTAAAAAATACAATTAACATCGTTCCTATCCAAAAAACAGGCAAAGAATGTAATAAAAACAAAGCTATGGTCATCAGTCTATCAAAAAGACTATTTTTATGTACTGCAGAATAAACACCAATTGGAATAGAAATGAAATAGGCAAAGAATATCGCCACTAGATTCATAATAAGCGTCCATTTCATAGCCATTTTTATCCTAGAAGATACTTTCCTGCCATCGAAATATGACACTCCAAAATCTCCTTTTATGAAATTTGAAATCCAATTATGATATTGATTATTAAATCCATGCCAAACCAATTTTGGTATCCATAGATTTTGAATGGATTGATTGGAAATCACCTTTCCATAACTACTAATGACGTTTTCATATTCAGATTCAATATCCAAACTAAGGCTGCCTTGTTTATCAAATATAGATTGCATTTCATCAAATACCTTTATAATTTTGTCATTATCAGATGTTACAATTAATTGATTAGCTAAACTTTTTAATTCAATAATTTGATCATTATTTTCAGACTTGGGAAGTTTCAGCAACAAATTTTGAAGCCGAATTCTACTTTCATAATATTCTTCAATTTCATCCCAATTTCCATATTGTAAAATTAAAGATTCGAGATTATTTTGATGTGTTTTTTGCAGAATCTTATAAAAATCATCAGGAAAAGCCCTTTGGGTTAGACTAAAATAAAATCTAGGCAAATCTAAACCTAGTTTATAAGCAGCTGATTGACAAGCCTTTGATCTCTCAATTTCATTTTCAAAATTTATCTCTTCAGAATCACAGTACTTATTAATCGGACTACCAGGAGCTAACGTCCCCACATAGAAAACAACCAACGAAATGATAAGTAACGTAGGAATAAATAGTAAAATTCGATATAAAACATATTTTACCATAGGCGGTTTACAGGTGTTTTATCCATAAAAAGTAACAGACTATTCTAACCAATTTTCTTGATATCCTGGAAAAACATCAAAGGATTTTGCTCCTTTAAATTTCTTATTAATAATCAATCTCCCTTTTGCATTAAATAAATAAATCATCGGCTGCTCTTCATAAATAATCTCTTGAAATCTTATGTAGTCTTTCTTTCTTTTTTCGGCATCATCACAATTTGACATTATACTTTCAATAATAGCATCAGATTCTGCATTTCCAAAGCGGGTCTTATTTTGCCCCCTTGGCGGAAAATTATCTGTGTGATAGGCACTGTAAGGAATATAAGGTGTATGAACTCTTGCACCCAAACTAATCATATCAAAATTTCCCGCAGGAGCATCTTTTGTTAATATTTTTCGCCCATCCATTACAATACGGTCGATTTTAACCCCCACTTTCTTCCCTGCTTTTATCAATAATTCTGATATCAATTTACTAACTTGACTTTTGCTTCCAATTTTAAATTCGATTTTTAACGGAGTCTTTTTTCCTTTAATGATTTTATCTCTCCATCCATCACCATCCGTATCTATCCAACCCGCCGCATCTAATAATCGACTACTTTCATCTAAATCAAATTTTAATAATTTCAAATCTTTATTATAATTCTCTGAATAGGGCATAATTGGACCAACAATCCGCTCTCCAAAACCATGCATCGCATGCTCAATAATATAATCGACATCCGTAATCAAAGCAACAGCTCGTCGTACACGTTTATCTTTTAGAATTTCTCTTTGCGTGTTGAATCCCAGATAATAATAAATAGAAGTTCGTGGACTAAAAAAGGACAACTCTTTCTTTGCGGTTTCGTTATTTTTTAATGATTCAAAATTTTCAAAAACAATTTCAGATACAATATCAACTTCCCCTGCCTTTGCCATCGTCAAAGCTGTAGTTTCATCAGGCACTATTTTATAAATTAATTTATCTGGTTTATTTACAAAAATTTGACTTTCTTTTTCAAATTTAGTTCCCCACCAATTTTCCTTTTTTTCTAAAATAATATATTCCCCTGAAATCCATTCTTTTACTTTATAAGCTCCAGCTCCAAGCACATCTTCATGAGTCATTTTTGGACGTTTAAAAAAATCGGCAAAAGACTGCAATTTTTCATCTCCATCCTTTATCTTCTGAATCTCCTTTGCGTCTCTTAAACTTTTGAATGAAAATTCATCCATTATTCCTTTCGGATCATAGTAATATTTTGGATAGATTTCTGTCGTACCTATTTCTATCAATGCATTGGCAAAACACTTATTTGTCAGTACTTCAAATTTTCTTGGATTCGAACTATCTACAATAATGTCTTCCACAAAATTTATTCCTGGAGCATATCGAGATAGTATTTTGGGATTGATAATCGACTTAAAACTAAAAAGTACATCTTCTGCTAAAACGGGAGTTCCATTATCCCACTTGGCTTCTTTTCGCAATTCAAAAACATATCGAAATCCACCCTTTAATGCTCCTTTACTGATTGGAATAACCTTTGGATCGCTTACTAACAACTTAGGGGCATAATCCATTGTAACGGGATTCAATTCTAATAAAGAAGCATGTATTTGTCGAAATACCTTTCTAGAATAAGATGAAGTTGTTAATATTGGAATAAGATAATCGGGTTCATTTTTCAATCGAATGACAACAGTCTTTGTGTTTTGATTGATTACCGTACTAATATCCTTCTTGGGTTCCGTTCTACAACTTGAAAGTTGTAAAACAATCAAAACAAAGAATAGGAAAGGTGTTAAAACCTGTTTCAAAAATTTAATCATGTCTAGGGAATTTTACCCTAAATATATTAATAATTGCCAAATATGTCCAATTTTTAAGCTTTTATGACTTAAAAACTTCGATTTCCTTAGTTTTAACTACCAAATCCGTGAATTTTCCTTTATAACGTGTAGCCTTAACAATGTGATTATCCACCCAATGGTAATTTCCACCACGTGGTTTACCAAATAAAATACCATGGTATTTAAACCCATGTTTTTCTAGCCATGCTTCGGTCACTTGACGATGAGCTTCTGTTCTTGATGTAAAGAAAGTAATGATATGACCTTCATCAAACCATTTATTGACAATCTCCAATGCATCAGGATAAACTGCAGCAGTCACCATTCTTTCTGGCTCTTCATTGGGAATATCATCACAGATTGTTCCATCGATATCAATTAAGAAATTCTTTGTCTCATCTGAAAATATTGGACTTAAAGTTTCTCCTTTTTCATTTTTAATAACTCCCAATTCTGGTTTATGCTTCATTATCAATTGTTTTTTGTTTTATAATTTAGCTTTTCTATTGCAATAACGATGCTAAAAATCAATATATTCTTTTGCATCTACAGAACTACCATTATCCCAAAGTTCAAAATGAAGATGTGGCCCGGATGTCAATATTCCAGTATTGCCAATAATAGCTATTGCTTCGCCACTTTGCACTTTATCTCCAATTTCTTTTAAAAGAGCAGAATTGTGTTTGTACACAGAAATAATATTCCCTTTATGTTGCACTATTATCGTTTTCCCATTCTCCAATGTCCAATCTGATCCTATAACCATACCATCCATAACCGCTTTTATTGGAGTATTCTTGGGAGCGACAATATCTACTCCAAAGTGCTTTTTAGTTAAATCAAAATTCGCACTTATCTGTCCTTTTAACGGTGGGAAAAAATTAATTTCATCTATATCAATAGCATTATTATTCTGATTTTGATTTTGTTGTTGATTCGAAGCACTTCTTGCTTCTATTTCTTTTCTCAATTGCTCGTCTTCCTTACTTCTTTCCACATTTAATTGATTCTCTTCAAAAACAATTTTCTCATTTTTAAT